>NZ_BAABJI010000002.1:1800000-2100000 GCF_039543225.1 Mucilaginibacter defluvii | reverse complement strand
CCTTAAAGCGGAATACTTCCTGATTAACGACTATATTTATTTCATAGCGCCATCCGGGGGTAATGATGTACAACCTGCACAATTAAGTACGCCGATCAACATGATTAAGGTGAGCCTGGGTAAAAATCTCAGCTGGCGAAAATGGCATCTGGATGCTTATGGCGTTTACCAGAAAACCGATTATCAGGATCTGTTACGTACGCCTGAAATTTACGCCTACGGTAGCCTTTACTTTACGTCTACCTGGTTTAAAGTGCTGTATAATAACCTGGGTGTAAGTGTGCGATATAATACGCGCTACGTAGCGCCATCATACGCGGTAGGATTAGGCCAGTTTTACAACGGGCCTGACGTGACTTTTAGCTCGTACCCAATAGCCACCGCCTTTTTCAAAGGCACTATTGACCATGTAAACATATTTGTACAGTACGATTACGTAAACCAGGGACTGTTCAGCAAAGGTTTTTATACCGTTAACCGCTACCCAATGCAGGATGCGTTGCTGAAGCTGGGTGTTAGCTGGACGTTCTTTCAATAGATTTTCTTAAGATTCAAGAATTAAGAATCAAAAGTTAAGAAGATTTAATGAATATTTGTCTTAACTCTTACTTCTTAACTCCTGACTCTCACTCCACTATGTCTTTTGCTTCTTCTTATTCGCTGCCGGAAATAGCACATTATTCAGGATTAATCGGTAACCTGGCGAGTTAGGATGTAGTTTCAGGTCGGTTGGTGGGTCACCTACGGCGTGCTGGTAATCTTCCGGATCGTGGCCACCGTAAAATGTCCATTGGCCTTTGCCATATTCGCCGTGTATGTAGCGGGCTTCGTTAGCGGTTTTCATTTCGCCCATAATGGTAACGCCGGGCTTTAGCACACCTTTGTTGTAAGCGGTAGTGAGGCCCATAAAGCCTTTGATCACTTTATCATGGTTTTGCGTCAGCATGCTGGGAACCACATCATACTTTGCCGAAAAATCAAATAAAGTAAAAAAGTCCTTGCTCCGCTCAACCATCCGCGTTTGGCTCACATCAATATTGCTGAACTGGTGCGAGATCGGGTTCATATCCAGCCTGAAATTCTGAAAGGCGAAAGTTTTGCTGAAATCCAGCTTGCTTTGTGCGGCTCGGTCAGCACCGTCGCCATCAAACATCGCCTCGCAAATATCTGTCCCGGCGGCAGATAGCGCTATGTCGAATGTATCGGTACCGGCGCACATGGCAAATAAAAAACCGCCACCGGCGCAAAAGTTCTGTATATTTTGCGCCACGGCCAGCTTCATTTTGGACACTTTGTTAAAGCCCAGCTTTTTCGCCGTGGCCTGCTGCGTGGTTACATCATTAACGTACCATTGCTCATACCGGTAGGCGCCGTAAAATTTGCTGAACTGACCGGTGAAGTCCTCGTGGTGCAGGTGAAGCCAGTCATACTTGGGCAGCTCGCCTTTAATAACCTCCTCATCATAAATAACGGTATAGGGTATCTCGGCATATTTAAGCACCATGGTAACGGCATCATCCCACGGTAGTTTACTCTTGGGCGAGTACACCGCTATCTTGGGTGGCTTTTGCAGCTTAACCACATCCATATTGACTGATGGATCGCTCACCTCGCTAAGTATGCCGGTTGCTGCTGCATCGGCAATAACTTGGTAGCTTACGCCGCGAATTTTGCATTCAGCCTCGGTTTTCTGGCTGTAAGCCATCATAAAACTGCCGCCACGGTAATTAAGCAACCAGTTAACCTCGCCGCCGTTTTGCAAAATCCAAAAAGCTATTCCGTATGATTTTAGATGATCCTTCTGCTCCTCATCCATCGGTATAAGCAATGATGACGCCTTGGCTATGTTTAAGCTGAAATCAGAAAGCAGAAATACGATTATAGCAGAAAACTTAAAGATGAAAGGCGAAAGGCGAAGGGTGAAAGCTGAAAGGGGAAAGCAGAAAGGTGAAAGCTTTTTTTGGCGTGCGTTCATATTCAAATGTAACGAATAATTTGATTGTCAATTGTTGGTGGTCATTAGTCATTGGGCAATAGTCATTGTATTTGTTTTGGTCTTTCCGCTTTTGCCTTTCAGCTTTCGCCTTTAACAACCACCTTTCCGTTTTCACCTCTTTACCCTTCCCCCTTTTTTACTACCTTTGCAAACTATTTAGTAAAGAGATGAGTAAAGCGATAATTAAAACCGAAAAGGGTAACATGACCGTAGAGTTTTACGACAATGATGCACCTAATACAGTAGCTAATTTTAAAAAACTGGCCAAAGAGGGCTTTTATGATGGTATAGCCTTTCACCGTGTTATCCCTAACTTTGTGGTACAGGGTGGCTGCCCGTTCTCAAAAGACGCAGCAACAGCTAACAGGGCAGGTACCGGCGGTGCAGGTTACCATATTGATTGCGAATTGACCGGCGAAAATCAATACCATGATCGTGGTGTACTTTCAATGGCACACGCGGGCCGTAACACCGGCAGCTCACAATTTTTTATCTGCCACAGCCGCACAAACACCGCGCACCTTGATCGTAACCATACCTGCTTTGGTAAAGTTATAGAGAACGTTGACGTAGTTGACGACATCCGCCAGGGCGATAAAATAACAACTATTGAAGTAATAGAGGAATAATTTAGTGATCAGAGGTTAGTGGTCAGTGATCAGTAATTAAAGTACAAACTACCAATCTCCAACTACTAATCACTAATCTCCGATCTCCAATCACCAACATATGAATTTATACGGAATAGTAGCGGTATCAGGCAAGCCGGGTTTATGGAAAGCCCTGGCGCAAAACAAAACCGGTTTTATACTGGAAAGCCTTGATGCGCAAAAAACTAAACTGGTAGCCAACCTATCAACCGCTAAACTGGCGGCTTTAGAGGAGATTACCGTTTTTGGTTTGGATGATGATATTAAGCTTAAAGATATTTTTGAGCGTATGAAAACGGCGGGAACTCCGCCGGATGCAAAGGCCGATGGTAAAAAGCTGCGCGAATATTTCAGAGAAGTAGCGCCTGATCATGATGAGGATAAGGTTTATGCTTCAGATATGAAAAAGATCGTATCATGGTTTAACCTCCTGAAAGATCTGCCGCAATTCAACGAGGCTGAGCCAACCGCCGCAGAACCGGTTACTGAAGAAGCGCCCGTAGCTGAAGCAGAAAACGAAGGTGTTGAGGCTGCCGCAGAAGAAAAACCAAAAGTCAAAAAAGCAAAAGCAAAAAAGGCTGAGTAATTGATAACTTATTAAAATAGCCGCTGCTGATAATATCGGCGGCGGCTATTTAATTTAGCAGCATTGCGGTTCGTCGCATTTCTTTTCGCTAAACTCCGGCTCAAAGGTGCTGTGGTTTATGTCCAGGTGCTCCAGCCGGTGCCGCAGGTCATGTTTAATTTTATCAAAACGGTCAACAGCTTCCGGGGTAATAACCAGGTGGGCGGTCAACGCATTTTCTGTAGTACTTAAGGCCCACACATGTACGTGGTGAATATCTACTACACCATCGGCTTTTAACAGTTCGGCCTTAATAGCAGTAAGATCCATATCCTTGGGTACGCCATCCATCTCTAAACGCAAGCTATCTTTAAACAGTCCCCAGGTACCAACCAATATTACTATAGCGATAATAATGCTGACGGCGCTATCCAGCCAAAACCAGCCGGTATAAGCAATTACAACGCCCGATAGCACAACACCTAATGATACCAATGCATCAATCGCCATATGCATATAGGCGCCTTTTACGTTGAGATCTTTTTCCTTATCCTTCATAAAAAGCCAGGCGGTAAAGCCGTTAATGGCTATGCCGGTAAGCGCTACCCAAATAATGGTATCGCCGGCTATGGCTTGCGGTTGGGTAAAGCGCTCAATGGCCTCGTAAACAATAACGCCGATGGCCGCAAATAATATTACCGCGTTAAAAAAGGAAACCAGTATGGTTGAACGCTTGTAGCCGTAAGTATACACCTTGTTACTGTTAACTTTTGTAAGTTTATATGCCAGTAAGGCCAATGCTAAACTGGCAACATCGCTCAGGTTGTGGCCGGCATCTGTCAATAAAGCTAAAGAGCCGCTGTACAAACCCGCTATAGCCTCAACCACAACAAAGGTTATGTTAAGGGCTATACCCCAAATGAATGCCTTATTCAGATGATCAAGCTTTACGCTATGATCGTGATGATGATGCGAATGATCGTGCCCTGCGCCCATGTTTCTGCAAATTAATGGTCTCTGAATTTATTTTTTAATACTCAAACGGCCTCAAATGTTTCAGTTATACTTATTCATGATGATATGGCTCTCCCTTGATAATTGTAAAAGCCCGGTACAGTTGTTCAATAAAAAACAAGCGTACCATCTGGTGCGAAAACGTCATCCGCGATAGCGATAGTTTATCATTAGCGCGCTGGTATACCGAACTATCGAAACCGTAAGGCCCGCCAACAATAAATACCAGGTGACTTGCCGCGCCTATCATGTGCTTGTTTATGGTATTGGCAAACTGGGTTGAGGTAAGCTCGCTGCCTTTTTCATCCAGTAGGATTACATAATCAAGCGGGGTGATTTTTTTAAGGATCATCTCCGCCTCGCGCGCCTTTTGCTGGTCTTGCGACAAGGCTTTGGTGTTCTTCAGTTCCGCAAGGTCGAGCAGTTCCAGTTTGATGTAATGCTTAAGGCGCTTTACATATTTTTCGATGCCCTCCCGTAAATAGGAGTCTTCAGTTTTGCCGACAGTTAAAAGCGTTATCTTCATAAAACGGCACAAATAACGTTATTTTTAAAATAAAGCCTTTACTTTACCGCTTTGTTTTCAACCATGATGCAGGATATACTGAACACCTATCGCAAAAATGCCGCTATTGCCCAGGCGGAGGCCGACCGTTTTAAAAAGCTGGCTAATAAATATTCGCTTATGCGGTTGGGCATTTTCGCCTTGTTTATTGCAGGCATTAGTGTTGGCGTAGCTATAGATAATTTTGCGGTTATAGCCATTACATCCATCCTGCTGATATTGGTATTTGTAGCACTGGTAAAACGACAAAGCGAATTTGAGCGTGAACGCGATTATTATACCGACCTGGTGCGCATTAATGAAAATGAAGTAGCGAGCATAGCGCATTACGACAACCTGTATGACGACGGCGACCGCTTTGGTAACGATAAGCATTTTTACACTTCCGATCTGGATATATTCGGTAAAGCGTCATTATTTAATCTGATTAATCGTGCGGCTACGGTGCCTGGCAATAACAAACTCGCAAGCTGGCTAAGTGCGCCTGCTGATAAACAAACTATGTTACAACGTCAGGAAGCCGTGCGCGAGCTATCGCGCAAAAGTAACTGGAAGCTGGAACTGCAGGCCCTGCTGCTGTTTGCCAAAACTACCGACCTGTCCCAGCTGAGTAACCTGGTAAAATACCTGGGTATACCGCTTGATCTGCCGGGCGAAGGCTGGATAAAAAAGTATTGCCGCGTGGCTCCGTTTGTAACGGTTGCGGCCATCGCGTTATCTGCTTATTTTGGAGTGAAGCTGTTGTGGCTTATCGCCGTGTTTGGGCATTTGGGACTGGTTGCATCACGTGCAGCACAGATAAAAAAGGCGGACCTGGTGATTGGCAAAATAGGGGCTACTCTGGGCAAATACGTGCAGGCTTTTAAAAAGGCCGAGGATGAACAATGGCAATCAGCCTATTGTGCAGGCTTATCAAACCAGCTGAAGGAGAAACAAACCTCGGCAGAAATAAAGGAACTTTCCATACTGATAAATAAGTTTAACAGCAGGTTGAACATGCTGGTAGGGGCGGTGCTGAACATCTTTTTTCTGTGGGATTTAAAACAGATCATCGCCATTGAGGAATGGAAGCGTGCCAACAAGCAAAATCTGGCCGACGCCTTTGAGGTACTGGCTGATTATGAAGCACTCATCAGCCTGGCGAGCCTGCATATTAATTATACGCACTGGGCCATGCCCCAGATTGCCGATGGAGAGGCATACACGTTAGCCGCTAAAAATATTGGCCATCCGCTTATTCAGCCAGGCAAAAGGGTAGTGAACAGTTATGAGCTGCTCGATACGTTTAAGGTTGACATCATCACCGGATCAAACATGGCTGGTAAAAGCACCTTTTTACGTACCATAGGTATCAATACGGTGCTGGCGCTATGCGGCGCGCCGGTTTGCGCGGATGTTATGGAAGTATCGGTAGCAAATATCTTCAGCTATATGCGTATTAAGGATTCGCTGAACGAAAGTACCTCTACCTTTAAGGCCGAACTGGACAGGCTACAAATGCTGCTTAAAGCGGTAGGCACCGTACCCAAAGTTTTCTTTTTGGTAGATGAGATGTTGCGGGGTACCAACTCGGTAGATAAATACCTGGGCTCGAAAGCGGTAATTGAGCAGCTGATAGCCAAAAACGCGGTAGGCATGGTGGCAACGCATGATTTGCAGATTGCAAGGCTCGAAGATAAGTACCCTGCTTACGTGCGCAACTATTATTTCGACATACAGGTAATTGAGGGCGAAATGTTGTTTGATTACAAGCTTAAGCACGGCGAATGCAAAACCTTTAACGCATCGTTATTGCTCAAACAGATCGGGATTAACGTAGCGGGTTGAGTAGGATAAACTTATTTTCCTAAAAAAAATGTCATTACGACGAAGGAGAAATCTGTCCGCTTACAATAGCAAAGCGATAGATTTCTCCTTCGTCGAAATGACACAAATTTTCTTTCAAAAGCCCCTCTCTTTTAGGAGAGCTTGGGTGAGGCTTTACACCACAATATTTACTATTCTTCCTTTTACTACGATGAGCTTTTTAGGCGTTTTACCGTCAAGGTATTTCTGAACATCGGCGTTTGCAAGCACAAAGGCTTCCACGTCCTTTTGATCCAAACTAAGCGATATGTTCAGGTTCATCTTTGTTTTACCGTTTATGGATATCGGGTAAGCAAATTCATCCTCAACAAGATATTCCGGGTTGAACACCGGGTAAGCGGCGTATGATAAGGAGCCGGCCGGATTACCCAGCAACGCCCAAAGCTCTTCGGTGATATGCGGAGCGTATGGCGCCAGTATAATCACCAGATCCTGCAAAATAGCACGCTTACTGCATTTCAGGTCGGTAAGTTCGTTAACGGCTATCATGAAGCTGGATACCGATGTGTTGAACGAGAAGCGCTCAATATCTTCTTCAACCTTGCGGATGATCTTATGTAACGCTTTCAGCTCGGGCTTGCTCGGCGCTTCATCCGTTACGCGAAAATTCCACTGCTCATCGTGAAACAAGCGCCAGAATTTACGCAGGAACTTGAACACACCTTCAATACCGTTGGTGTTCCATGGCTTGCTCTGCTCCAGCGGACCGAGGAACATTTCGTACATACGCAGTGTGTCGGCACCGTATTGAGTGGCTATATCATCAGGATTAACAACGTTATAATAACGTTTCGACATCTTTTCTACCTCGTGTCCGCACACGTATTTGTTATTCTCTAATATAAATTCTGCATCCGCAAATTCAGGTCGCCACGCTTTAAATTTATCTAAGTCTAAAATGTCGTTCTTAACAATATTCACATCCACGTGCAGTGGCGATGTTTTATACTGATCCAACAATCCGTGCGACACAAAGGTGTTTGTGCCACGGCCTTCTTCGTCAATTAAACGATATACAAAGTTACTACGGCCTTGTATCATCCCCTGGTTTATCAGCTTTTTAAAAGGCTCTTCTTCAACCACAAACCCCAGGTCCTTTAAAAATTTGTTCCAAAAGCGGCTGTATAGCAAGTGGCCTGTGGCATGCTCGCTGCCGCCAATGTACAGGTCAACGTCTTTCCAGTATTCAATTGCTTCTTTTGAGGCGAATACCTGATTGTTGTGGGTATCCATATATCGGTACCAGTACCAGCTTGAACCTGCCCAGCCCGGCATGGTGCTAAGTTCATATTCACCTTCCGGATGTTTCCAATCCGTTGCACGGCCTAATGGTGGCTCGCCTGTTTCGGTAGGCAGGTATTTGTCAATTTCAGGTAATAGCAACGGTAATTCAGCTTCGCTGATCAGGTATGGCAAACCATCCTTAAAGTATACCGGCACCGGCTCACCCCAGTAACGCTGGCGGCCAAAAATGGCATCCCGCATCCTGAAGTTTACCTTTGCTTTGCCTGCGCCCGCTTCTTCCAATTTGGTCACCACGGCAGCCGTAGCTTCCTTATAGGTTAACCCGTTTATGAAATCCGAGTTGATGTATTTGCCCTCCTTGGTTGGGTCGGCTTCGGTTTCAACATTTTGTATATCGATAATGGGTACTATCGGCAGGTTAAAGTGCTTAGCGAATAAGTAATCCCGTTGGTCGCCGGATGGCACCGCCATTACCGCGCCGGTACCGTAACCGGCCAACACGTAATCAGCTATCCAAACCGGTATTTTCTCGCCGTTCAATGGGTTAAGTACATAGCTGCCCGTAAATGCGCCCGATACGGTTTTGGTATCGGCCATACGGTCAAGCTCACTTTTCTTTTTGGTTTGGGTGATGTAGGCATCAATGTCTGCCTTTTGCGCAGGCGTGGTCAAGGCATCAACCAATTCATGCTCCGGTGCGATCACCAAAAAGGTAACACCAAAAATGGTATCAACACGGGTGGTGAAAACCTCAATATAGTCGGCAGTGATTGGTGATTTGAGCGTAGTTTTATCTATACCAAATCTCACACTCGCTCCTGTGCTTTTACCGATCCAGTTGCGCTGCATTTCTTTAAGTGGTTCAGGCCAGTCGATGGTATCCAAACCTTGCAACAGGCGGTCGGCATAGGCGGTAATACGCATGCTCCACTGCATCATTTTCTTTTGTTCAACAGGGTAACCACCACGCTCGCTAAAGCCATCCTTTACCTCGTCGTTCGCCAAAACAGTACCCAGGGCGGCACACCAGTTCACGGTGCTTTCGCGCAGGTAGGTAAGGCGGTATTTTAACAATTCTTCCTGCTGTGTTTTGTGGGGCAGGGCCTTCCACTCGTCGGCAGTAAAAGTTAAGATATCTTCATCGCTTACGGCATCAATGCCTTTGGAGCCGGATGTTTCAAAATGCTGAACCAGCTTTTCGATACTTTCGGCCTTGTCGGCAGATTTGTTATACCAGGAGTTGAACAACTGCATAAATATCCACTGCGTCCATTTATAATAATCGGGCGAACTGGTGCGTACCTCGCGGCTCCAGTCGAACGAGAAACCGATCTGGTCCAATTGCCTGCGGTAGGTAGCAATGTTATCTTCGGTAGTAACAGAGGGATGCTGCCCGGTTTGTATGGCATACTGCTCGGCAGGTAAGCCAAACGAATCGTAACCCATCGGGTGCAATACGTTAAAACCGCGCAGGCGTTTGTAGCGCGCAAAAATGTCCGACGCGATGTAACCCAGCGGGTGCCCAACATGCAGGCCCGCCCCTGACGGGTAAGGGAACATGTCCATTACATAATACTTAGGCTTCGCACTGTTGTTTTCAACCTTAAATGTTTGATTTTCGGCCCAAAACTGCTGCCATTTCTGCTCAATATCTTTAAATTGATAATCCATATACCTTATAAAACGATTGCGGTGCGAAAATAGCAAAGTTTAAAGATAACCGCCTACTAAATGGCTGATTAAGTTGATTGATTGAGTAGAGATTAGACTTTTTATCCCTTAAATTTGATATATGAGCAACGATCATAAAAACTGCGGCCCGTTACGCACCGAATGGGTGCCATCTGCCTATCGTGATGAGAAGGGTAAGGATAGATCCTCGCCAGGTATATCTAAACCGGTTACCTACGGGTTTGCAAAGAAGACGTTGAAGATGGAGTTGGGTAAGCGAAAGTAACCTTTCCGCAGCCCTCTCAAAAGGGGAGCAAATTGTAATAAATAAAAATGTTTGTCATTCCTAAAAAAGCACAAGCATTAATAATCTCAACAACCGGCGTCAGTAATGCCCGGAGTAGCACAAGCGTAGCCAAAGCATAACCTTTCACCGGGCAGGACGTAGCCGGCGAGTTATTCGCGGTTTTTTATTTTTATTGGTGCTCATGAGATCGCTAACGCTAAGTTTTGCTTCTTTTGTTCGCACAAAAGAAGTTTAGGACAAGTACTTTTGTGGTTTATTAATTACCCATTCACGGCCTGCCACAACTTCACCACTTCCACCGCCTCCTTAACATCATGCACCCGCAAAATAGAAGCGCCTTTTTGTAAAGCGATGGTATTTAATACGGTAGTGCCATTCAATGCCTCGGCAGCGGTATTGCCGAGCAGGCCGTAGATCATGCGCTTGCGCGATACGCCTGCCAATACGGGTAATTCAAGCGTGGCAAATTCATGCATACGGTTAAGCAGGGCATAACTTTGTTCGGCTTTTTTGGCGAAGCCGAAGCCGGGGTCTAAAATCACATCTTTAACACCCAGTTGTTTCAGCTCATGGTATTTGCTGACAAAGTAATCGAACACTTCGCCAAACACGTCCTCATACTCAGTAAGGGTAGTCATATTTTGCGGATTGCCGCGCATGTGCATCAAAATGTAAGGCACCTGCAAGCGGGCAACGGTAGCAAACATATCAGCATCTAATTGCCCGCCCGATATATCATTAATAATATGCGCCCCTGCTTTTATGGCCGCCTCGGCGACCGGCGCCCGGAAGGTATCAATAGATAAAATAGCTTGCGGCAGCGCGGAAGCAATGGCTTCAACAACAGGTATCAGGCGGTCGGTTTCTTCCGGTACGCTAATATCCGCAGCGCCCGGGCGCGAGGAGTAAGCGCCAAGGTCCAGAAAAGTAGCGCCATCGGCCAGCATACTTTCGGCCTGTTGCAAGGCATCGGCAACGGCGGGTTTGCGGCTGTCCGCAAAAAATGAGTCGGGTGTAAGGTTAATAATGCCCATCACCTTTGGCGTGCTCAGGTCAATAAGCCTTCCGCCCGCGTTGAGGCTTTCCTTTTTATTAAAAAATGTATCTTTTAACATTATTTTTGGTGAGTAGGTCAAACATTAGAGGATGTAAAGTTACTTTATATCTTTGCAAATAGTATTTATCCGTTAATTGATAGACAGCTTATATGGGGCAACTATATAAGTGCAATGTGAGAACGGTGCGCTCTGCAATCTATCAGTATCAACAATGCACCATTACATCACCTTGGCTAACACCGCAGCAGAATACGACGCAGTTATCACCCTTTGCCGGGATCTTTTTATTAAAAAAACACGCGACTACGGCACTGCCTGGCGCATATTACGTATTTCATCCATTACTGACCAGATATTTATCAAGGCGCAGCGCATCCGCACGCTCGAAGAAAAAAAGGTATCAAAGGTGGGTGATGATATTACCGGCGAATACATCGGCATCGTAAATTATTGTGTTATCGCCATGATGCAACTGGATTGTACTGATGACACCCCGCTTGAGTTGCCTGCCGAACAGGTGAGCGTTTTGTTTGACGAGCATGTAAACGAAACCAAGAACTTGATGTTTGCCAAGAACCATGATTACGGAGAGGCTTGGCGTGACATGCGCATTAGCTCGCTAACCGACCTGATTTTGATGAAACTGCTGCGTGTAAAACAGATAGAGGACAACCAGGGCGAAACGCTGGCATCCGAAGGGGTGAAGGCCAATTACCAGGATATGTTGAACTATTCGGTATTCGCGCTGATAAAACTGGGAGTAAAATGAAGAACGCGTTAGTTTGGATATGCCGCATACTGGTTGGCCTGCTGTTTATATTTTCAGGACTAATCAAGGCGAATGACCCACTGGGCTTTTCCTATAAGCTGGTTGAATACTTCGAGGTATTTCACATTACTTTTCTGGATAGCCTGGCTGTAGGCATCGCCATTATACTTTGCGCGCTCGAAATGATCATGGGTTTTGCCCTGCTGATAGGCGCACGTGCCCGGACTACCGTTTGGGGGCTGCTGCTGCTGATCATCTTCTTCGCGTTCCTTACCTTTTACTCGGCGTTTTTTAAGGTAGTACAAACCTGCGGCTGCTTTGGCGATGCCATTCCGCTTACCCCGTGGGAGTCGTTCGGTAAGGATCTGGTGTTGCTGTTGTTAACGCTGGTATTATTTTTTAATCCTGATAAAATAAAACCTTTATTTAGCCGCAAGCCCGGCGATGTGGCTTTAGCAATTGCTACTGTGGTGGCGTTAGGCGTTGGCTTTTATACCTATAACTTTTTACCGGTGATCGATTTTCTGCCGTATAAAATAGGTGCTAACCTGCCCGATGAAATGAAGGTGCCGCCCGGTGCCAAGCCCGATGAGTACGAGCTTACGTACAATCTGAAAAATAAAGCTACCGGCGAAACCAAAACCATGACGGATAAGGAGTACATGAAAACCGGCATCTGGAAAGATAGTAACTGGGAAGTAGTGGGTAACCCTGAAAGCCGCCTGGTTAAAAAAGGCTTTACCCCCAAAATTGTCGACCTGAACATTACTGATATGCAGGGTAATGATTATACGCAGGAGGTTATCAGCAACCCGTTTTATAACCTCATTATTGTAGCGTACGATTTGAACCATACCAATGACGAAGCCCTGCGAACGCTGAATACCATCGCGCTTAACCTTACCGAAAACTATAACGTGCGCAGCATACTGCTTACCTCAAACTCGGCGCAGGATGTGTTGGCGCTTGAGAAAAGGTATAAACTATATACCGAGGTTTTCTTTGCCGATGGGGTGCCGCTGAAAAGCATGGTACGCGCCAATCCGGGTGTGTTGTTGTTAAAAAACGGTACTGTAATTAATAAATGGCATTACCACACCATGCCAACGTATGATGAATTGGTAAAAGCGTACTTTCAGGAATAATAATAATGATCAATTACCTCCTCCGCAAAACAGGTTATGCCCTGGCTGTAATGCTGGGTATTGTGGTGGTGGTATTTTTTCTGTTTAATATTTTACCGGTTGATCCTGCCCGAATGACGCAGGGGCAGCGTGCTGATGTGCAATCGCTGGAGGCCGTGCGCAAGGAGTTCGGGTTAGACAAGCCGGTGCCCATGCAGTTTGTTTATTACCTGAATGATCTTTCGCCTTTGGGCATACACGCAAACAGCCATGCCGAGCAGCAGCGCTACGGCTACGTTAAGCTGATTCCCGTTTGGGGTAACAAGGTACTGGCGTTAAAATGGCCTTATCTGCGCCGGTCTTACCAAACCCATAAGGATGTATCGGCGCTGTTGATGGATGTGCTGCCCAATACCCTGCTGCTGGCGGCAGTGGCCATGCTATTCGCTATTGTTTTTGGTGTGTTTTTAGGGGTGTTATGCGCGCTGCATCAAAATTCCTGGGTCGACCGTATGCTCATAAGCCTTTCCACGCTGGGTATCTCGGCACCATCATTTTTCGCGGGTATCATTATTGCCTGGCTGTTCGGCTTTGTGCTGAATAAATATACCGGCCTCAACATGTCGGGCAGTTTGTATAGTTACGATCCCTTCAGGGGAGAAGTGATCACCCTTAAAAATCTCCTGTTGCCCGCGCTTACCCTGGGTTTACGCCCGCTGGCCATTATTGTACAGCTTACCCGCAATGCCATGCTCGATGTTTTGGGCCAGGATTACATCCGCACCGCCCGCGCCAAAGGCCTTGGCCATAACGCGGTGGTTTATCGTCATGCCTTAAAAAACGCACTTAATCCGGTAATTACAGCCATCGCCAACTGGTTTGCCTCACTGCTGGCCGGATCATTCTTTGTTGAATACGTGTTTGGCTATAATGGCTTGGGTAAGGTAACGGTGGATGCGCTCGAAATGTCGGACTTCCCCGTCATCATGGGTTCCATATTATTTATCGCCTTTATTTTTGTGGTAATTAATATTTTGGTAGATATTCTATATGTTTGGATAGATCCGCGTGTAACCATCGCCTGATCAATTTTTTTGTTTTTATAGATGAGCCAATCTACAACTGATAATATAGCATACAATCCGCACCGCATATTTTTCACGGGCTTTATGGGCTGTGGTAAAACCACCTGGGGCCGCAAACTTGCCGCGCACCTGGGCTATGATTTCATCGATCTTGACCATGCCCTTGAAGAAAAGGCGGGGATGCGCATTGCCGAATACTTTTCATCCTTTGGTGAGGATGCCTTTCGTAAGCTGGAATCAGCCATGCTGAAAGAAATAGATTATCCCGAAAAGGTGATCGTATCTACCGGTGGCGGCCTGCCATGTTTTTTTGATAATATGGATTGGATGAACGCTCACGGCAAAACCCTGTATGTAAAGCTATCGCCAAAAACGCTGGCAGACCGGCTGGAGAACAGCAAAACCGTTCGCCCGGTACTGCAAGGCAAAAAAGGGGATGAACTGGTAGAGTTTATTACCGGCAAACTGGCCGAGCGGGAAGGTTTTTATATGCAAGCCCAATACATTATTGAAGGAATTTCGCTTTCGGTAGAAACGCTTGAAGCTGCATTATACAAATAAAGTCTGACGTTTAAAATTCCCGAAACTATCCCCGATTTGCTTTGTTAACAGAATATTATGGACCACAACGTATATTTGTTAGCTACCGATCCGAACGACCCTTGCCGAGATATTATCCACTCGAGAGATACCGGCCTCAAGGTTCGTGTTTTTTGCCTGAGCAGTGATCCATTCACCCCGAATAAGAATGAGATACAGCTATATGGTTACGCGCATAATAAGCTTTATGCTTTTGAAACTATCAATATAACATCTGAGGACGCGCTTGATGTAGTAAGCGCCATACAATGGTATGCCGACTATGTTGACTATCCGCAGATGGAGATACTACCTGATGACCCACGACCGGGGCACGAAATAGCAATGTAATAACGCCGGCAATGCCCGGCGTTAGTTGTTTTTATAGGGCGATATTAGCTGTTTGACCATGCGATTTTGATTTTTTGCCTTACAATTTCAAATTTTAACCGTTACAGTTATATGAGGAAGCTACTATTCTTATGGTTTGCCGTTTGCTCATTAACAGCGGCAGCCCAGGTTAAAACTCCCGCACAACTATACCCGGATTTATTTAAGCGGGTGCAGATGGAACGTGTTTATGCCGATGGCAAAACCTTTCCGGATGCCGTGCCGCTTGCAAGTGCTGATGTAATTAATAAAGCATACGCCTCGCAAAAGGACGAGGACGGATTTAATTTAAAAGCCTTTGTTGCCAAATACTTTCAGGAGCCGGTTGCTAATACGGATGTGTTTAAAAGCGATCAATCAAAAGGCATTGTTAAACACATCGACACGTTATGGACGGTGTTGCAACGCAGTCCGGATACCGCAAAAGGTACTTCACTATTGGCGTTACCTCACCCATACATAGTACCCGGCGGCAGGTTCAGGGAAGTGTATTACTGGGATTCATACTTCACCATGTTGGGCTTACAGCAGGCCGGCAAGGTAAACGTAATCGAGGACATGGTAGATAACTTTGCCTTTTTAATTGACAAATATGGGCATATATCCAATGGTAACCGTACTTATTATTTAACCCGCTCGCAGCCGCCCTTTTTTGCCATGATGGTGAAGCTGCTGGCCGACGCCAAGGGTAATAACGTTTACAAAAAATATCAGCCGCAGTTATTAAAGGAATACGCTTTTTGGATGGATGGCGCCATCGGCCTGAAACCCGGGCAAGCGCACCGGCGTGTGGTTAAGCTATCCGGCGGTGAGGTTTTAAACCGTTACTGGGACGATAGTGATCAGCCGCGCGAGGAATCATACCGCGAAGATGTACTGGAAGCCGCAAAGAGCAAACAGCCGAAAGCTCAGTTTTACCGTAACATCCGCGCGGCTGCCGAGTCGGGCTGGGATTTTAGCAGCCGTTGGTTTGCTGATGGTAAAAACCTGCATAGCATACAAACCACTAAACTGGTTCCGGTTGATCTGAACAGCTTATTATATAACCTGGAATTGGTGATTGCGCGTAGCTACCGTGAAGGTGGAAAGGCAGAACAGGCCGAAGTTTACTCGGCCAAAGCACAAAAACGCCGCCTGTCCATTATTAAGTATTGTTGGGATGCTAAGCAAGGATTTTATGTGGATTATAACTGGAAAACCAAAAAGCGATCAGCCGAGTTAACCATAGCTGCGGCATTTCCACTATTCTTTAATATAGCTACTGATGCCCAGGCCAGGCAGGTATCGGCCAAAATAAAAAACAGCTTTGTGCATACCGGTGGTGTGTCAACAACCTTAAAAAATACCGGCCAGCAGTGGGACAGGCCTAACGGCTGGGCACCGCTGCAATACGTTACAATAATGGGCCTGCGCAATTATAAGCAGACCGCATTGGCCAGCACAATTGCTATGGACTGGCTCCATCAAAACGTTACAGCCTTTAAGCAAACCGGAAAATTGCTCGAAAAATATAATATTGAGCTTAAAGGCAATGCAGCCAAAGCCGGCGGTGGTGAATACCCTTTACAGGATGGTTTTGGCTGGACAAATGGCGTGCTGCTTAAGCTTCTCGCATTGTATCCGCTTGATTAAAGCTATTTTATTGCAGGTATTAGTAAAATATGTGATTCGCATCTGTCAATTATTAAAAAATAATTAAAATTAATCGCGTTTTATCATATCTCCGTCACGTACTAAACGTTTCTCAAACCTTTTTTGCAACGATTAGGTATTTATCTAATACGTTTGATGTAAAGAATTGAATTTAACATACATCTTACAATACAAGTTGTAACTTTATATTTAACAGACAGCTACTACTATGAAAGACAACACAATTGAACAATTAAGTGTAAACACTATCCGTTTCCTGTCAACCGATATGGTTGAGAAAGCCAACTCCGGGCACCCCGGTTTGCCGTTAGGCGCCGCGCCTATGGCTTATGTGCTTTGGAGCAAGTTTTTAAGATTTAACCCCACCGACCCAAAATGGCCAAACCGCGACAGGTTCGTGCTGTCAGCAGGTCATGGTTCGGCATTATTATATAGTCTGCTGCATTTATATGGTTACGATCTGCCGTTGGATGAGCTGAAAAAATTCAGGCAGTTAGGTTCAAAAACCCCCGGTCACCCCGAATCAGTGCTAACACCAGGTATCGAGGTAACCACCGGGCCGCTGGGCCAGGGTTTTGGTAATGGCGTAGGTATCGCTATTGCCGAAGCGTTTATTGGTGCCACTTACAACAAACCCGATCATAAACTAACCGATCATTACACCTACGCTATTGTGAGCGATGGCGATTTGATGGAAGGTGTAGCATCAGAGGCTGCATCATTGGCCGGTCACCTGCAATTAGGTAAGCTCATTTACTTGTATGATGATAATAAGATCTCGTTAGATGGATCAACCGAGCTGGCATTTACTGAAAATGTACCCGCCCGTTTCGAAGCCTACGGCTGGCATACCATTACCGTTGAGGATGGTAACGACCTGAAAGCGATTGAAGAAGCTATTTTAGCCTCGCAGGCGGTTACTGATAAGCCATCGCTGATATCGGTAAAAACAATAATTGGTTATGGTAGCCCGCAACAGGGTACTAATAAAGTTCACGGTAACCCGCTGGGTGCTGATAACCTGAAAAAAACCAAAGAGTTTTTTGGCTGGGACCCTGAACAAACTTTTGTAATCCCCGAAGAAGTAAAAACCCACTTAGCCGAAGCTGGTAAAAAAGGTGCCGAACTGCATAAAGAATGGGAGAGCCTGTTCAGCAAATATGGCGAGGCTTATCCGGAAGAAAAAAAACAATTGCAATTGGCTGTTAAGGGCGACTTGCCCGAAGGCTGGGATAAAGAACTGCCTGAATATAAAGCAGGCGAAGCCTTAGCTACCCGTCAGGCATCCGGCAAGGCGCTTGATGCTTTGCGCAGCAGCATTCCGTGGTTAATAGGTGGTTCTGCCGACTTGGCCAGCTCTAACGAAACGCCAAAAGATGGCGCGTTAAGTTTTCAGCCGGGCCGTTACCAGGATGCCAACATCTGGTTTGGTGTACGTGAACACGGTATGGGCTCGGCCTTAAACGGGCTGGCATCATACGGCGGTATCCGTACTTATGGCGCCACCTTCTTAACTTTCTCTGATTACATGCGCGGTTCTATCCGCCTGGCCGCGCTTACTGAAGCACCGGTTACTTATATTTTTACGCATGATAGTGTCGCCCTGGGCGAGGATGGCCCTACTCACCAATCGGTTGAGCAGGTAACCTCATTGCGTACCACGCCGAACTTAACGGTTATCCGTCCGGCTGATGCTAACGAAACTGTAGCCGCGTGGCGCATTGCCATACAACGTAAACATGGTCCGGTAGCATTGATCCTGTCAAGGCAAAAACTGCCGGTTATTGATACCGCAAAATACGCCCCTGCCAGCAATGTGGAAAAAGGTGCTTATGTACTGGCCAGCACATCAGATACGCCGGAGGTTATCCTGATGGCTACAGGATCAGAAGTTCAGTTGGTTATTGGCGCTTACGAAAAATTGGTTGCCGAAGGTGTTAACGCACGTGTAGTAAGCATGCCATCATGGGAATTATTTGAAAAGCAGGATAATGCCTATCGCGATGGCGTATTGCCGCCAACTGTACACAAACGTTTGGCCGTCGAAGCTGGTGTTACCTTAGGATGGTACAAATACATTACCGCCGAAGGCGATGTGATCGGTTTAGACCGCTTTGGCGAATCAGGGCCTGGCGAGGAAGTACTGGCGCACTTTGGTTTTACCATTGATAATGTTTACAACAGGGCAAAAGCACTCCTTAATAAATAATAACTATGAAAATTGGAATAGCGGCCGATCACGCCGGTTTTGATCAAAAACAATCGCTGGTAAAACAGCTGCAAAGTGAAGGTTACGAAATTGTTGACTATGGCGCTCACGAGTACGACGCTGTTGATGATTATCCGGATATTGTGGTGCCCCTTGCAAAAGCCATTGTAGATGGTGAGGTTGAAAAAGGCATTGCCGTTTGCGGCAGCGGTGTAGGCGTATCGGTAGCGGCCAATAAAATAAAGGGCATCCGCGCGGCATTAATTACCGAAAGTTACTCGGCACACCAGGGCGTTGAACACGACGACATGAACCTGATGTGCATTGGCGGCCGTGTATTGGGCGCATCGCTTATTACTGAACTGGCGCACGCGTTTATTAACGCGAAGTATGATGGTGGCGAGCGTTTTCAGCGCCGTTTAGATAAAGTTCTCGCATTAGAAAAAAACTAAAGTATATGAAAAATCCACTGCAAAGAGTATCAGATTATGGCCAGAGCATCTGGCTTGATTATATCAGAAGAAAGTTTGTACAATCAGGCGAACTAAAAAAATTAATTGACGATGGCGAGCTGAAAGGCTTAACCTCAAACCCGGCTATTTTTGAAGAAGCCATTGCCAAAAGCGATGACTACAATGAGTCGATCTCCGAGTTAACCAAACAAGGCAAAACGCCCGAAGAAATATTTTTATCGATAGCCGTTGAGGATGTTCGCGCTGCCGCGGATTTGTTTCAGGGTGTTTACCAGGAAACCAACGGCCTTGATGGTTATGTAAGCCTGGAAGTATCGCCAAGCCTGGCGCTGAATACCGAAGGTACTATTGCCGAAGCGCGTTCATCATGGAAATTATTGGATCGCAAAAACGTAATGATCAAAGTACCGGGAACTAAAGAGGGCTTACCGGTTATTGAGCAATTAATCAGCGAAGGTATTAACGTTAATGTTACCCTGCTGTTCAGTCTGGATCGTTACCGTGAGGTAGCTGAGGCTTATGTAGCCGGTATCGAAAAGCGTTTAGCCAATGGCGAATCTGTTGATAAGGTAGCCTCAGTGGCCAGTTTCTTTTTAAGCCGTATCGATAGCCTGGTTGATCCAATGCTGGAAGCCATAATTAAGGATAACCCGGATAAAGCCGGTCCTGCACGTAAGGTGTTAGGCAAGGTGGCCATTTCAAGCGCGCAGGCTGCTTATCAAATTTATAAGGACATATTTAAAAGCGACCGCTTTAAAGCGCTTGAGGTAAAAGGTGCCAAACCGCAGCGTTTATTATGGGCAAGTACCAGCGCTAAAAACCCGGCATTCAGCGATATTATTTATGTCGAATCATTGATCGGGCCTGAAACTGTTAATACAGTGCCTGTTGATACGCTGAACGCTTACCGTGATCATGGCAACCCGGAATCTCGCCTGGATGGTACTTATGAGGAGGCGCGGTATGTGCTTTATCAACTGGAAGATGTGGTAGAGATCAGCCTGCCCGAAGTTACCCAGAAATTGGAGGATGAGGGCATCCAGAAATTCATCAAACCTTTTGATAGCCTTATGAAAACCATAGCCGATAAAAAAGGGGAGGTTTCTGCATGAGCCAGCCCGCTGTAAAGGCACTCTTTCTTGACCTCGGCGGTGTGTTCCTGACCAATGGTTGGGACCGCAATTCCAGACAAAAAGCCGCCGAGGTTTTTAACCTCGACTTTGCTGATATGAACGAGCGCCACCGTATTATTTTCGATGCGTATGAGGCCGGTAAAATGACGCTTAGTGAGTATGTTAACCTGCTGGTATTTCACCAGGAGCGTAGCTTTACCCCGGATGATTTCACCAATTTTATGTACAACGAATCAGCTCCGTATCAGGAAATGATCGACCTGGTTTGTCGTATAAAGAAAAAATATAATCTCAGAACGGTGGCCGTCAACAATGAAGGGCGAGAATTGAACGAATACCGCATACATAAATTTGGTCTTACGGGATGGATCGATATTTTTGCTTCGTCGTGCTTTGTACATACCCGCAAACCGGATAAAGATATTTATCTTTCCGCGCTCGATTTGTCGCAAGTAAAAGCGGAAGAGGTATTATACATTGACGACCGTAAGGTTTTTACGGAAGCTGCCGCGGCACAAGGTATCAAAGGCATTCATCATGTAAATGTTGATGCTACCAGGCAGGCACTTGCCGGGTTTGGTTTAACTGAAACACTATAATCTGAAACACAATATAATAAAACAAAAAACTATGGCTCAATATGATTTTGGCATTGTTGGTTTAGGCGTAATGGGCAGAAATTTGCTGCTTAACGTTGCCGACCATGGCTTTGCCGCCGCAGGCTTGGACGTTGACGGTGAAAAGGCAAGCGCTTTTGAAAAGGCTGCTAAAGAAGGTCAGCAGGTAAAAGGCACCACATCTGCCGAGGAATTTGCTGGTTCAATAAAAACGCCGAGAGCGATTATGCTGCTGGTGCCTGCCGGCAAGCCGGTTGATGCCGCTATACAAACCCTGTTACCCTTCCTTGAAAAAGGCGATATCGTAATTGATGGTGGTAACAGCTATTTTCCTGATACCGACCGCCGCGTGGCTGAATTGGAAGAAAAAGGCATCCACTTTTTCGGCATGGGTATTTCAGGTGGTGAAAAAGGTGCCCGTTTTGGCCCGAGCATGATGCCGGGTGGCGATAAAAACGCTTACGAGCGCCTGCGCCCTGTGTTTGAAGCTATTGCCGCCAAAGTTGATGGCGAGCCATGTGTAGCCTATCTGGGTAACGGCTCGGCCGGTAACTATGTAAAAATGGCGCACAACGGTATTGAGTACGCGCTGATGCAGTTGATATCTGAAAGCTATGACCTGTTAAAACGCGGTCTGGGTTTTGAGGATGCCGAGCTGCAGCCCATATTTGAGGAGTGGAACAACACGGAACTTAAATCATTCCTGATCGAGATCACATCAGATATCCTGAAGAAAAAAGATGAAGGTAGTGATGAACTGCTGGTAAACTTTGTATCTGACCGCGCGCGTTCAAAAGGTACAGGTAAATGGACATCGCAGGATGCCATGAACCTGCAGGTACCCGTTCCGGTTATTGATGCCGCCGTTACCATGCGCGATCTGTCGGCCTACAAAACCGAGCGCGTAAAAGCTGCCGAATTATTAAAAGTAGCCCCAACTGAAATTGGCGCTGTTGATAAGCAAAAATTTGTAGCCCAGCTAAAAAATGCCTACTACTTTGCCATGATCAATACATATGCGCAAGGTTTGGCTCAATTATTTGTAGCCTCAAAAGAGTATAACTACGAGCTTAAACTTGAGGAGGTAGCCAAAATATGGCGTGGTGGCTGTATCATCCGCGCGTTATGTTTAGAGGATTTCCGCAAGGCATTCCAAAAGCAACCTGATCTGCCAAACATCCTGTTGGATGAAGAGATTGGCGCTACCTTGCTGGCAAAACAGGGCGACACCCGCGATATTATTAAAATAGCGATTGATAAAGGTATTCCGCTACCGGCGTTTATGGCCTCATTAAGCTATTTTGATGGTTACCGCAGTGCAACCCTGCCAACTAATTTGGTACAGGCGCAGCGCGATTATTTTGGCGCGCACCAGTACGAACGTACCGATCGCGAAGGTGTATTCCACACCGAGTGGAAATAGTACGATAACAAATTCATACCAAACAATCGCAAAAGATGAAAACGGTTAATAAAAATGACCATCCGGTAATTATGGTGATATTTGGCGGTACAGGTGACCTTGCCAAACGTAAGCTGATACCGGCATTATATAATTTATACCTCGAAAACTGGCTGCCTGAAAATTTTGCCATCATTGGCCTGGGCCGTACCGAACTAACGGACGACCAGTTCAGGGAGCGCCTGCATGAAGGCTTGGATGAGTTTTCGCGTAGCGGGGCTCCTGACCCTGAAAAATGGGGAGTTTTCAAGGAATCTATCTCTTATTTTCAATCTAACATCAACGATGAACAATCGTATGTTGATTTGAATACCAAGATGGAAGAACAGAGCAATACCTGGGGCATACGTGCCAACAGATTGTTTTACCTTTCGGTAGCGCCGCAATTTATTGAGGCGGTTACGGTTAATATTAAAAGAGCAGGTTTGGCGGCTGACATTGAGCGCGACCGCATGGTGATTGAAAAACCATTCGGCCATAACAAGGAAACCGCTATCGAGCTGAACAAGCTGCTTACCCGTACTTTTAATGAGGAGCAGATATACCGTATCGATCATTACCTGGGTAAGGAAACCGTACAGAATATATTAGCTTTCCGTTTTGCCAATTCGCTTTTTGAGCCGCTATGGAACCGTAATTATATTGATTATGTGCAAATAACCGTGGCCGAGCAGGTAGGCGTTGAGGATCGTGGTGGTTACTACGAAGGTTCGGGCGCTTTGCGCGATATGATCCAGAACCACCTGTTGCAGATACTGTGTATGGTGGCTATGGAACCTCCGGCATCTTTCAAGGCAGAGGAAGTACGTAACCGAAAGGTTGATGTTATGCGCGCCGTTCGACGCATGAAGCATGATGAGGTAAATAAATATGCCGTTCGCGGCCAGTACGGCGAAGGTTGGCTGCAAGGCAAAAAAGTGCCGGGCTATCGCCATGAACAAGGCGTTAATCCGCATTCAAATACCGAAACTTTTGCCGCTATCAAATTTTATATTGATAACTGGCGCTGGCAGGATGTGCCGTTTTACCTGCGTACCGGCAAACGCATGCAGGAGAAAACATCGTCCATTACCATACAGTTTAAACCGGTACCGCACTCAACCTTCCACGAGCGCCAGTCGGACAACCTGATGGCGAATCGTCTAACCATCAACATTCAGCCGCAGATGGATATCCGTTTACGTTTTATGGCCAAAAAAACCGGTCTTGAAATGGAGCTGAACCCTGCAGATATGATCTTTGATTACGATACCTGCTCAACCCAAACGCCTGAAGCATACGAAACCTTGTTGCTTGATGCCATGAGGGGCGATGCTACATTGTTTATGAGATCTGACCAGGTGGAGGAAGCGTGGGATGTAATTACGCCGATACTGGAGGTATGGGAATCAAGGGAATCACTGGATTTCGCAAACTATGCTGCCGGATCATGGGGCCCTGAAACCTCAGAGGCGCTTATTGCCCGCGAAGGCCATATCTGGGCGTTTAACATACATGGTAACGACCGTAAAAAAGACTGCTAACATGATAAGTATATTTAAAGATAACGTAGAGCTTTGCACCGCCCTTGCCGATCTGTTTATCAGCACCGGTACATCAGCAATCGCTAAAAATGGCCGTTTTATCGTAGCACTTACCGGTGGTTCATCACCGGTAACGCTGCACAAAATACTGGCACAGCCCGAATACCAAAGCCAGCTTGACTGGAGCAAGGTATTTGTGTTTTGGGGTGATGAGCGCTGGGTGCCGTTAACAGACGAGAAAAGCAATGCTAAAATGGCTTTTGAAACCCTGCTAAACCATGTGCCCATCCCAAAGCAAAACATTTTTCCGATGTGGAGCGATGATAAGGATGCCAAGGCTTACGCTGCCGATTATGAGCAGATATTAAGAGGCTTTTTTGGTGAAGATGAAGCTAATTTTGACTTGCTGATATTAGGTATGGGCGAGGACGGGCACACCGCCTCACTGTTCCCGCATACCGAGGTGCTGCACGAGCGTACCAAATGGGTAGATGCTTACTACCTGGAGCCACAGCAAATGTACCGTATAACCCTTACCGAGCCGTTTATTAATAAAGCGCAAAAGGTAGCGGTATTGGTATTTGGTGCCAACAAGGCATCGGCATTGCATGAGGTTTTAGAGGGAGAGCGTAATTTTGAACAGTACCCGTCGCAACTGCTTGCCCCGGCAAGCGGCAAACTGACGTGGATGGTTGACGAAGGCGCGGCCTCAAAACTCACTGACGAAGCAAAGGCATCTAAATAAAAACGGTAATTTATACTAATGGCAGCAAGCAGTAACGAGATAGTTATAGGGATAGATGTTGGCGGGACCAACACAAAATTTGGTTTGGTTGATAGCGCAGGTAATATACTTGACGAAGGCCGCATAAAAACTACCGATTACACTACAGTTGAATTGTTTGTTGACGCTTTGTATGAAAATGTAAGTCCGCTGATAAAAAAACATACCGATAAAACCGTAAAAGGCATTGGTATGGGCGCGCCCAACGGTAACTTTTACACCGGCTGTATTGACCATGCGCCAAACCTGCCCTGGGGCAAGGATGAAGTGCCGCTGGCCAAGCTGATGACGGATAAGTTTGATCTGCCCTGCATATTGACCAATGATGCCAACGCCGCCGCCGCAGGCGAAATGCAGTATGGCATAGCCAAAGGTATGCAGCACTTTATTGAGATTACGTTGGGTACAGGTGTAGGCAGTGGTATCGTGGTTGATGGTAAACTGCTTTATGGCTGTAACGGTATAGCCGGTGAGCTTGGGCATACCATCATCAGGCCGGGCGGGCGTAAACACTGGTCAACCGGCTCACGTGGTTCGGTCGAGGCCTATTGCTCAGCAACGGGTATTGTGATCACCGCTAAGGAGCAGTTGCAAAAGAAAGCATATCCTGATAGTAAATTACGCCAGATAAAGGTTGATGATATTACCGCTAAGGTAATTAACGAGTGTGCCCTGCAAGGCGATAAGCTGGCCCAAAAGGTATACCAGATCACCGGGCGCATATTGGGTGAGGCTTTGGCCAACTTTGTGATGTTTTCATCCCCGCAGGCTATTGTGCTGTTTGGCGGCGTTATAAAGGCGGGCGATTACTTATTGAAGCCAGCTAAAAAGTATATGGAACTTAACCTGCTCCCTGCTTTCAGGGGGCGGGTTAAGTTACTTTTGAGCGATTTAAAGGAAGCCGACGCCGCTATATTAGGCGCAAGCTCGCTGGTTCAAAAAAGTAAGGCTACCAGGGCTGTCCACCCTGTTTGATGGCTGGCGCCTAAACCTTTGCCCGTTTCCGGGTTAAAATATTCATAAAACGGAATGTAGGATTCAAAATGCTCGTCGGCGTTAAACTTAACGCGGCCGCCGTTTGCCGGGCGTTCCCCCATTCCATTTGTCAGGAATAAATTCTGCAAGCGCTTGCTCAGTTCATCCGCTATTTGCGAAAGCGTGAGGTAATCGCCTGATCCTGTTGGATATTCTACCTTAAAATCATCGGTATAATATTCGTGAAAATGCCTTAACGAGCAAATAATCAGGTAATTTAATGGGAACCATATAGGCCCGCGCCAGTTGCTGTTGCCGCCAAACATATTCGAGTCACTTTCACCCGGAATATATTTAACCGAATAATCGGCACCGTTAAGTATATATTTATAAGGTTGCTGCTCGTATATTTTTGATAGCGAGCGTATACCGTAGTCTGATAAAAACTCTTCCGGGTCAAGCATCCGTTTCAGCAGCAGCTTCATGCGGTGGCCCCGTAGTAACGAAAACAAATGCTGATCGCCGTTTACATCGCGCCAGCGGCTCACCAGAGCTACCAAATCAGGGCGCTGCTCCTTGAACCACTCTAACCGGTGTATCAATTCAGGCAGTTGCTGCCACTGGTTTTCTTTAAATACGCTCACGGCAAATAGCGGTATCAGCCCGACTATTGATCGTAACTTTAACCGTTCCCAGCTGCAATTGGGCTTTTTGAGCAGATCATAATAAAAACCATCCTCATCATCCCACAACCCTTCAGTTTCTTCACCCATATTGGCGATAGAACCCGCTATATACATAAAGTGTTCAGCGAATTTTATGGCCATGCTTTCGTAAGCCTTGTTGGTTACGGCCAGTTCCATAGCCATGCGCATCATGTTGAGGGCGTACATGGCCATCCAGCTGGTGCCGTCGGCCTGCTCTAAAAAGCCGCCGCCCGGTACCGGCTGGCTGCGGTTAAATATGCCAATGTTATCCAGCCCCAAAAAACCGCCTTCAAATATGTTATTGCCCTCGCTATCCTTACGGTTAACCCACCAGGTAAAGTTGAGCAGCAGTTTTTGAAAAACAGTCTCCAGGAAAAGCTGATCTCCTTTACCGGTCGCCGCTTTGTCCATTTCGTAAACCTGTAGTGCAGCAATGGCCTGTACCGGTGGGTTAGTATCATTAAAATCCCACTCATAGGCCGGTATTTGCCCGTTGGGATGCATGTGATTAACACCGATCAGTATCTGTAATTCCTTTTTGGCCAGGTTGGCATCAACAGGCGCAACGGCAATACAATGGAAGGCGTGGTCCCAGGCGGCAAACCATGGGTATTCCCATTTATCGGGCATCAGCAAAATATCCTCGGCTACAAAGTGTTTCCAGTTAGCGTTGCGGCCCCTGCGCCTGCTTGAGGGTGGTACTGGTTTACCCGCATCGCCATCAAGCCAGCGTTTTACATTAAATTTATAGTATTGTTTGCTCCAAAGCAATCCGGCCCAAGCCTGGCGCTGTACCAGCTTTGCGTCGGCAGATTGTATCTTGCTTTGTTTAGCTGCATAAAATTCGTCAGCTTCGGCCAGCCTTACCGCCATCGTATCATCAAAGCTTATATAGGGGGAGTTGGTGGCCACCCGGCTCAATCGTAGTCGAACGATGGCCTTGCCGCCTGCTTCAATCTCGATATGATGCCATACGGCAGCCTTGGTGCCGGTTTTATCAGGATTAACAGCGTTACCGTTTTTGTTAACGAGATACTCATTAAAGCCATCCTTAACATAAGGCAATTCATTAGCAACTTTGTAAAGACGGGTGCGATTGGTTTCGTTATCGGTGAAAAGTGTATCAGTAGGCTGCTCGAAGTATAGGTAATAGGTGCCCGTTTTGGCTGATGTTAACTCAAAAGCGTTTTTGCCGCTTTGCCTTATAACCGGTTTCTCATCTTTACCCAGCCATATTTTACGAAACCATACTTGTGGCAGCACATCAATGGCGCTTTTTTGGCTGCCGCGATTGTAAATGGTGTATTGCACCAGTATGTCGTCAGTATCAGCTTTTGCGTATTCCGTAAAAACGTCAAAATAGGCGTTGTTGTCAAAAATGCCTGAATCTATTAGCTCGTATTCAGGTTTGTCTTTCCCGGCGGCGGCATTTTTTTTAACCAACAAATCATACGGAAACGCTTGCTGCGGATATTTATATAGCATTTTCATGTACGAATGCGTAGGCGTATTATCCAGGTAATAATACAGTTCCTTTACATCCTCACCATGATTGCCTTCATGGTTAGTCAATCCGAATAAACGCTCCTTTAATATGGCATCCTTACCGTTCCATAGTGCAAGGCTCAGGCAGATGTGTTGTTTATCGTCGCTAATGCCGGCTATGCCATCCTCGCCCCAGCGGTAGGCTTTGCTGCGAGACATGTCGTGTGTAACATAATTCCAGGCATCTCCATTAGCGCTGTAGTCTTCACGCACGGTGCCCCATTGTCGTTCAGAGAGGTAAGGCCCCCATTTCGTCCACTCGGCTTTTCCGTTATAATTATCTGCAAGTCGTTTTTCTTCGGTAGTATCTGACATATTAAATTAATAAGCGAGGTTGATGGACAAGTATAGCCATCCTTCAAGTAATAATAACGTCGGTGTGGAGTGCCAAATATCACAAAGTTGTCAAATAAGTCAAAAATTAAGATTAAAATTTCTGTTTAAATCTAATGTTTAACAAATTTGTCAAACATTTTATGGCGACAAGAGATACTGGTACTGAACAACTTATAAAGGACACCGCTAAACGTGTGTTCTTTGCAGAAGGGCGTTTGCATGCCACCACACAGGATATAGCCGACGCGGCGGGCGTAAACCGTACGCTTGTAAATTATTATTTCCGCTCTAAGGATTCATTAATAAAGCAGGTTTATGAGGAAGGAATGAATGATTTGAGCACGCGCCTGGTGCAGGTTATGGAAGCCGAAAAGCCTTTTAGAAAAAAGGTAGAGGAATTTATAGATGTGTTTATGGCCGACTCAATGGAGTACCCTTATCAGGAGACTTTTTTGATTACTGAGATGAATACGCATGGTAATCTTTATCATAAAGAGAACATGAGCGAAAAGGTAGAGAATTTTTCGAGGCAGATACAGGCGGAAATGGATGCAGGTAGACTCGAGCAAATGGATCCTATACATTTTTCTATGAATATGTTTTCGATGATGATTTATCCGCTGATTATGAAACCCATGTACAAGCAATTTTATAACCTGGACGAGGAGCAGTTTAATAAGCTAATGCTTGAGCGGAAGGAAATAACCTGCAACATGCTTTTTAAAAAATAAAAATAGTAGTTAACAAAATTCAACCAAACTTATCAAATAACAAAAGTCACTAAATATCATGCACATATATCAATTTTCAAACATTACCATGAAAACCAAAGCGTTTATAGTTGCCGGTTTAGGTTCGGCAATGCTGTTGTTAGTGGCCTGTGGCGGCGGCGGGCAGCAGCAAGGACAGGCAGGTGCCGGCGCTCCGCCACCGCAAAGTTTCCCGGTGTTTAATGTCACCCCGCAAAATACGGTGATCAATGCCACTTATCCGGCCACGCTTGAAGGGCAGCAAAATATCGAGATACGTCCAAAAATTGACGGTTACATCGAGCAAATTTATATTGACGAGGGCAGCGTGGTTAAAAAAGGCCAGTTGCTTTTCCGCATAAACGCGCCGCAATATGCTCAGGAAGTAGCCACTGCATCTGCCGCTATAAGTAGTGCCGAGGCTGACGTTAACGCTGCCGAACTTCAGGTTAAGAAAACTCGTCCGCTGGTTGATAAAGGTATTATCAGCAAATTCGAACTGGAATCGGCTGAGTTAACACTTCAATCGCGCAAAGCGGCATTAAAACAGGCTAAAGCAAGCTTGTCAAACGCCCGTACCAATTTAGGTTATACTACGGTTACCAGTCCGGTTAATGGTGTGGTTGGCGCTATTCCGTATAAATTAGGTAGCCTGGTGAGCAGCACAACCGCACAGCCACTTACTACCGTATCAAACATTGGCAAGGTATACGCTTACTTCTCGTTAAACGAGAAACAACTGCTTGATTTTTCGAGGCATAACAAAGGGAAAACGCTTGACGACAAACTGAAACAACTGCCACCGGTAACACTAACCCTGGCCGATGGTACAGAGTATCCTGAAAAAGGTAAAGTTGAAACCGCTAATGGTTTGATCAATACTTCAACCGGTTCGTCGCAGTTAAGGGCAACTTTCCCTAACCCGGTAGGGCTTATCCGCAGTGGCGGAAGCGCAACCATCAGTATACCGCAAAATATTACGGATGGTATATTGGTTCCGCAAAAATCAACCTTTGAATTGCAGGGCAAGCGTTTTGTATACGTGGTTGATAAGGCAGGTAAAGTAAAAAGCACCGAGATAACCACTGTTGAGGCACCGGCAGGCCAGTACTTTGTAGTTACCGAGGGTTTAAAGGCCGGTGAAACCGTAGTGTTTGACGGCGTTGCCAACCTGCAGGATGGCATGACCATACAGCCTGATTCCAAAGGTGGCGAAGCTGCTTACAAAGACGTAAAGTAATAACGAATTTTTAAAGGGCATTGATTATGCCCTTGCAACCTCAGCAAACAAAATATGTTACGCAAATTTATTGAAAGGCCGGTACTCTCTACCGTTATATCGGTCATCATCGTTATACTGGGTATATTGGGGCTAACCACGCTGCCAATATCTCAATACCCCGAAATTGCGCCGCCAACGGTGCAGGTTTCGGCATCATACACCGGTGCGAACGCCGAGGTGGTGATGAACAGTGTTATTGTACCGCTCGAAGAGCAGATCAACGGTGTGGAGAACATGACCTACATGACCTCTAAAGCCAGTAATGATGGTACCGCAACTATAACCGTTTACTTTAAACTGGGTACAGACCCTGACCTTGCCGCGGTTAACGTGCAGAACAGGGTATCAAAAGCAACACCTTTATTACCCGCCGAGGTTACCAAGGCCGGTGTAACCACCAGCAAGCAGCAAAGCAGTATGGTGATGGTGTTCGCGCTGCAAAGCTCAAACAAATCATTCGACCAGACTTTTTTGCAGAACTACGCCGCTATTAACGTGTTGCCGCAGGTAAAGCGTATCAATGGTGTGGGCGATGCGATCTCTTTCGGGTCGCAGGATTACTCGATGCGTATCTGGCTTAAGCCGGATGTAATGGCTACTTATGGCCTGATACCTGCCGATGTTAACGCAGCCCTTGCGGAGCAGAACATTGAGGCCGCGCCGGGTAAAGTTGGTGAAAACAGCAACCAGACATTTGAGTATGTACTGAAATATAAAGGCCGATTAAAAAAGCCGGCTGAATTTGAGAACATCGTGATCCGATCTGCGGGTAACGGGCAATTTCTTCGTTTAAAGGATATTGCACGTGTTGAACTGGGCGCTTTAAGCTATAGCGTTACTACCGAAACTAATGGCGAGCCATCCATAGCGCTTGCTGTGTACCAGGCTGCCGGCTCAAACGCGCACGAAATGATTGAGCAGATCGAGAAAACACTTGACGATGCTTCAAAAACTTTCCCACGCGGTGTAACCGTAACGCCTATCTTTAGCGCTAACGATTTCCTTGACGTATCTATCGAAAAGGTAATTCACACGCTTATCGAGGCTTTTATCCTCGTGTTCATTGTAGTATTCGTTTTCCTGCAGGATTTCCGCTCGACGCTTATCCCGGCCATCGCCGTACCGGTAGCTATCGTGGGTACCTTCTTCTTTCTGCAACTATTTGGCTTTACCATCAACCTGTTAACCCTGTTCGCGTTGGTGCTGGCTATCGGTATTGTGGTAGATGATGCCATTGTGGTGGTTGAGGCAGTACACGCCAAGCTGGATAATGGTGCAAAATCAGCCAAGAAAGCAACCGTAACCGCCATGAGCGAGATCAGCGGCGCGGTAATATCTATCACACTGGTAATGGCTGCGGTGTTTATCCCGGTTACATTTATTACCGGTTCTTCAGGCGTATTTTATAAGCAATTTGGTTTAACGCTGGCGATATCTATTATTATATCGGCTGTTAACGCGTTGACGTTGAGCCCGGCCTTATGCGCCCTGCTGTTAAAACCGCATCCGGAAGGCGAACATCATAAAACAGGTTTACTGAACCGCTTTTATGCCGCTTTTAATGCCGGGTTTGATGCTGTTACCGATAAATACAAACGCTCAGTAGGCTTCCTTTCAGTAAAAAAATGGATAGCTGTAGTCGGTATCGCGGTATTCGCAGTGTTATTCTGGTTCCTGCTAAAAACTACGCCAAGCGGTTTTGTGCCAGATGAGGATCAGAGCTTTATTATGGCCGATATCAGCTTGCCGCCGGCAGCATCGCTGGAGCGCAGTATCGAGGTGTCAAACCAGGTTGGTAAAATGGTACAGGCGCTGCCAGAGGTTGAATCGGTTACGCGTGTTGCGGGTACCGGTTTGTTAAGCGGCGCCGGTGGTTCATACAGTATCTTGTTCATCAAACTGAAAGATTGGTCGTTACGCGAAGGTGCCGAGCACAGTGTTGCCGCGGTTACCGGTAAAATGTTTGGCATGACGGCAGGTATCAAATCGGCCAAGATCATCTTCTTCGCACCGCCATCATTACAGGGTTTTGGTAACAGTAGTGGTTTCGAGCTGCAGTTGCAGGATCGTACGAGCGGTAGCATAGCCGATTTTATGGCCGTGAACGGTAAGTTCCTGGGTGCATTAAATCAGCGTCCTGAAATTCAATATGGCGCTACTTTCTTCAATACCAACTTCCCGCAGTATGAGGTGGATGTAAACGTAGCCAAATGTAAAGACGCTAACATTGGTGTTGATGCCGTACTGGGTACATTGCAGGGCTATTTTGGTGGTTTGTATGCGTCAAACTTTAACGAGTTTGGTAAACAATACCGTGTAATGATACAGGCTGATGCCGGTTTCCGTGGCAGCCCCGAGAGCATGACCAAGATATTTGTGCGCACCAACGATAATGTAATGGCGCCGATATCAGAGTTTGTTACTTTGAAAAAAGTATATGGTCCGGAATCTATTAGCCGTTTCAACCTGTTCACCTCAATTTCAATTACCGGTGCGCCTAAGCCTGGCTTTAGTACCGGTGATGCCATTAAGGCTGTACAGGAAGTGGCCGCGCAAACTTTACCTACCGGTTACGGATATGAATTTTCGGGCCTGAGCCGTGAGGAGATATCAAGCGGTAGTCAAACGCTGTTCATCTTCGGACTGTGTTTAATATTCGTGTACTTTTTATTAAGTGCGCAGTACGAGAGCTACATTTTACCCTTCGCGGTATTGTTATCGCTGCCTGTAGGTTTGGCCGGAGCATTTTTATTCGCCAAAATATTTGGTGTACAGAACAACATCTATTTACAGATCACGCTTATCATGCTCATCGGTTTGTTGGCCAAAAACGCCATCCTTATTGTTGAGTTCGCGGTAATGCGCCGCCGTGCAGGGTTGAGCATTGTTGAGGCCGCTATTGACGGTGCGGTAGCTCGTTTACGCCCGATCCTGATGACCTCGTTCGCGTTCATCCTGGGCCTGGTTCCGCTTATGTTGGCATCAGGTGCAGGTGCCGAGGGTAACCGTTCAATCGGTACCGGCGCGGTAGGTGGTATGCTAATCGGTACGGTGTTCGGTGTATTTGTTATTCCGACGCTGTTTGTCATATTCCAAACGTTGCAGGAACGTATTAGCGGAAACAAGGCGAAGGAAGAAGATGATGAGGACGATGAAGTTGTAGTAGCATAATACCGTATTGAAATTTATTGAATAAAAGATAATAATCATCATAACAATGATCAAGAGATATAAATGGCCGGTACTTGCAGCGCTTTCAGCGGCGATGATCGTCTCATCGTGCGTCACCAAAAAGTACCAGCGGCCTGACCTTAACGTACAAACGGATAAGTTGTATCGTGATACCACTATCAATGATACCACATCAATAGCCACGGTGCCCGTTGAGCAGCTGTTTGCTGATACCGTTTTGCAGGGGCTTATAAAAGAGGGTATACAAAATAACCTCGACCTTAAAACGGCTATGCAGCGCATTAACGAGGCTTACGCTACCGTGCAGCAAACCAAAGCGGCGTTTTTCCCGAGCCTTTCAGGCAATGCAACTATTACACGTAACAAGCAATCATTAGCCGGGTTGAATTTTCCGCCGGAGTTCGCCAACTCGTTTATATTAACCACCACTACCCACCAACTGGGCTTAAGCACCAGTTGGGAGGCTGATATATGGGGTAAGCTAAGCAGTTCGAAACGTTCGGCGCTGGCTAACTTTTTCGCGAGTGATGCAGGCAAGCGTGCTGTGCAAACGCAGTTGGTAGCTAATATCGCCAACAACTATTATAGCCTGCTCGCGCTGGATAAGCAACTGGCGATTACCGAGCAAACCCTGAAGAACCGCATTACCGATGTGGAAACCATGAAGGCTTTGAAGGAAAGCGCCATAGTTACCGGCGCTGCCGTAGTGCAGAGCGAGGCCAACCGCTATGCTGCCGAGGTTACCATACCCGATTTAAAACGCAGCATCCGCGAAACGGAGAATGCCCTGAGCATACTGCTTGCCCGTGCACCTGGCGCTATAAAGCGTACATCGCTTGACGAGCAGAAGCCTTATGCTGATATGCAGATGGGCGTCCCTTCGCAACTGTTAAAAAACAGGCCAGATGTACAGCAGGCAGAGTTTGCATTCCGCAGCGCATTTGAGAATACTAATGTGGCGCGTACCTACTTCTACCCGGCTTTAACTATTACAGCGCAGGGTGGTGTATCGTCACTAAAGATCAAAAACCTGTTTGATAATTCTATTTTCTACAACATTGTTGGCGGCTTAACACAGCCAATATTTGCAAAGGGAGAAAACCGCGCAAGGTTACGTACAGCTAAAGCACAGCAGGAGCAGGCTTACTACGCCTTTCAACAAAGCGTACTCACTGCCGGCTCTGAAGTATCGAACGCTTTATATGCTTATCAAACCGCAGTTGAGAAGCAAACATCACGCGCTAAACAGTTAGAGGCGCTACAAAAATCTGTTGATTTTACCAAAGAGTTGCTGCGTTACAGCTCGGCAACAAATTATACGGATGTGTTAACATCCGAACAAAGCCTGCTTGCCGCGCAGCTTAACAGCGTAGGCGATAAGCTGCAGCAGCTACAGGCCATTGTTAACCTGTACCGGTCGCTTGGCGGCGGTTGGAAATAAACACGGCATTGTCAAAAACATTGCAATAATTAATATCTCATTAAAATATTGCAAAGCGATGTTCGTCTGCAATACCGTGCGGTAAATATCCGTGCGGTATTGTATTTATCTTTGAGCGCCCTTTTGCCGGGAGGTAAATTGAGTGAATAATAAAATGAATATACTGATTAAAGTAAATAAGAAATTAAGTTTGTTAGCACTGTTTATGTTGCTGACAGTTACCGCTTTTGCGCAGAATACGGTTGTGCAGGGCACCGTGCGCGACGCCAAAACTAAAGAAACGTTGCCTTATGTTTCGATAGCGGTAGTGGGTGCTTCGCAAGGGGTTAATACCGATATGAACGGCCATTACAAAATCACTGTAAATGGTACTTACACCCAGTTGCAAGCATCATATGTAGGGTACCGAACCGTAATGAAAAATATACTGCCCGGCCGCGAGCAAACCATTGATATTGTAATGGGCAACGATGCCAAGTTGCTTACGGAAGTAGTGGTAAAGGGCGGTAAAAAGAAGAAATATACCAACAAGAACAATCCGGCGGTTGAACTTATCCGCAAGGTGATTGCCAACAAGGACAAGAACCGTTCAGAGGCTTACGATTTTACGCAGTATAAGCAGTATGAAAAGATGTTCTTTTCGTTAAGCAACCTGTCCGACAAGTTCAAGAACCGTAAGATGTTCCGCAATTACCAGTTCCTTTTCCAGGAGCAGGACTCTACTGCCATCGGCGGTAAAAACCTGCTGCCGATGTATATGGAAGAAAAACTGTCTGACAATTTTTACCGTAAGGATCCGGAAAGCAAAAAGCAGGTAGTTACTGCTCATAAACAGGTTAAGTTTGATGAGAACTTCATCGATAACGAAGGTTTGCAGCAGTACTTTAACCGGATGTACCAGGACATCGAGATATACGATAATAATATCTCGCTGTTAAGTAACCAGATATTAAGCCCTATAGCTAACTCAGCGCCGGCATTCTACAAGTTCTTTATTACGGATACGCTAAAGGATCAAAGTCCGCAACTGGTTGAGCTAAGCTTTACGCCGCGCAACACTACGGATATGTTGTTTGAGGGCAGGCTTTATGTTACGCTGGATGGTAACTACGCGGTTGAGAACGCTGTGCTTACTGTTAATAAGAACATCAACCTTAATTTTGTGCGTAAAATGATGGCGACGCTGTCATTCGAGAAAAATCCTGACGGCCGTTACCACCTGAGCGGCAGCGACCTGAAAATGGATTTTGGTATCAACAAAAACAAAGGCGGCGGTATTTTTGGCCAGCGAACCGTTACCATTCAGGATTTTACGGTTAACCAGCCGCTACCAAAAACTACATACGAGGGTTCGGCGGTAGTTTTCGCGAAGGATGCCGAAGAAAAAAGCGATATGTTCTGGCAATCAAACCGCCTGGACACGCTTTCAATACAGCAGCGTGATATTTATAAGAATATTGACAGCCTGCAAACCATCCCGTCATTTAAGCGCACTATGGATTTAATTACCCTGTTTATTGCGGGGTATAAAAACTTCGGGCCGTTTGAAGTAGGTCCGGTAAATACTTTTTACAGTTTCAACCCTGTTGAAGGTTTTAGGTTACGCTTAGGTGGCCGTACTACTACCGCGCTTAGCGAGCGTTACTATTTTGAAACATATGGCGCTTACGGCTTTAAGGATGAAAAATTCAAGTACTTTTTAAGCGCTACCTATTCGCTAAACAATAAGTCGATATACCGTTTCCCGCAAAACTACATCAGGGCAAGCTTTCAGCACGATACCAAAATTCCGGGTCAGGAATTACAGTTCGTGCAGGAGAGCAGCTTCCTGCTATCATTCAAGCGTGGTAACAATGATATGTGGCTGTATAACGACATATTCCGGTTAGATTATGTGCATGAGTTCCGCAATCACTTCTCGTACAACCTGGGCTTTAAAACCTGGTCGCAAAGCCCGGCAGGTGCCTTGTATTTCCAGAACACCGTAAACGGGCAGCCTAATAATATACGCACGCTGAAAACTACCGAACTCTCGCTTCAATTGCGTTATGCGCCTTACGAAAAATTCTATCAGGGTAAATTATACCGTACACCAATACCTGATAAGTACCCGATATTTACGCTTCAGTATAATCAGGGTGTGAAGGATTTGTTTGGCGGCGATTACAATTATCAAAGCATCACCGCAAACATTACTAAGCGTTTCTACTGGTCGCAATTCGGTTATACGGATATCGGTCTTGAAGGTAATAACATATTTGGCCAGGCGCCATTCCCGCTGTTGGATATTCACCGCGCGAACCAGTCGTACGCGTTCCAGTTCCAGTCATATAACTTGATGAACTTTTTGGAATTTGTGAGCGATCATTACGCGGCTATCAACATAGATCATAGTTTTAACGGCTTTATCTTTAACAAAGTGCCATTGCTTAAAAAGCTGAAGTGGCGTGAGGTGATCGACTTTAAAAGCCTTTGGGGCGGTATACGTAACGAGAATAATCCGGCGCTGAACCCGCAGCTGTATAACTTCCCGATAAGTACCGAAACCGGCGCACCTATTACCTACTCGCTAAACAACGGGCCGTATATGGAGGGCAGCGTAGGTATATCTAACATATTTAAAATTTTACGGGTTGACTATGTTAAGCGTTTCTCTTATCTCGATCATCCGGGTATAGCCAAAAACGGTGTACGCTTTTTTGTGAAGTTCGATTTTTAAAATTCTTAACTCCATATATATCTAAGAGGCTCGTATTTGTTACGGGCCTTTTTTTTGCGATTTGCTTTTATAAATATTAATCGTAATATTGCGATGTATATGGGCATCACCAAAACAGAGATATTTACTAACGAGCAGAATAAACTGGCTGTGCTTTTAAAAGCTATTGCACACCCTGCACGTATCGCCATCTTAGAGCATATTATCAAGGCTAACGCCTGTATATGCGGCGATTTGGTAGAGGAATTAGGATTGGCTCAAGCCACCATCTCGCAGCACTTAAAGGAACTTAAAAATGCCGGCCTCATCCAGGGTAATATTGATGGGGCAAGTGTTTGCTACTGTATTGAGCCAAAAGCGTGGAAAATGTTAAATGAAACATTAAAGGCATTCTTTGGCTCATATAAGGGCGGGGCAGAAAGCTGTTGCTAATCTATTTTTTTGACTATAATCATCGTAATATTGCAATAATATAATTAAAGAAAAACAGAATGAACTGGGAAGTATTCAAAGCGCAATTAACGGCCAATACCGGGCTAAAGTTACAGTTTCAGTATGCTGAGGGGCAACGGGTTGATGCATCATACCACATTACCGAGATCAAACAGGCGCCCATAACCTCGGTTGACTGTGGCGGGGTAATGAACGCGTGGACGGAGATTATTATACAATTATGGGAACCTGTAAGCGAGGGCAATCGCGAAGCGATGAAGGTGGAAAAGGCTTTATCGATTATTAACGTGGTTGAAAAAGCTATGCCCCTGCACCCGGCGGCTACGGTGAAAATTGAGTTTGGCAACCAGCAATTTGATACGCGCCAGCTCATACCAAAAAGTATAATTATAGCAGATACTAATTTGATAATAGACCTGCGGCCTGATACCGTACAATGCAAGGCTATCGAACGTGGCGGCAATTGTGGTACGCCTGAAGTTGAATCTGTTAAAAAAGGCGAAATGCAAAATTTAGCATCGGCTTCGTGCTGTACGCCGGGTTCGGGCTGTTGTTAATATTTTATAATTTGATGAAAAAAGTATTAGTATTATGCACCGGCAACAGTTGCCGTAGCCAGATAGCACATGGTTATCTTGAATTATTTAGCGCCGGTAAGGCAAAAATTTACAGCGCAGGTATTGAAACGCATGGCGTTAATCCCAGGGCTATCCGGGTAATGGCCGAGGACGGAGTTGACATATCGGCCCATACATCAAACCATGTGGATGAATACCGGGATATTAACTTTGATTACGTAATAACCGTTTGCGACAATGCCAACGAAGCATGCCCTTACTTTGCGGGTAATGTTCAACGTTTTCACCACAATTTTCCCGATCCGGCAAAGGCAACAGGCACTGATTCGGAAATAATGCAGCAATTTGAAATGGTGAGGGATATGATTAAAGCATATACCCGTGACTTTGCTGATAAATACCTGGGTAGCTAAACATGATGGAATATAAACTGCCTGTTGTGCCAAAAAAGCGTCTGAGTTTTATAGACAGGTATTTAACGCTGTGGATATTTGCTGCGATGGGTACAGGTTTATTGCTCGGTAACGCAATACCGTCCATATCAGTAACTATAAGCAACTATGCGTCCGGAACAATCAATATTCCGCTCGCTGTGGGATTGATACTGATGATGTATCCGCCTTTGGCTAACGTTAGGTACAGGTATCTGGGTGCCATTTTTAAAGATTTATCGCTCTTGAGCTTGTCCGTAATACTTAACTGGGTTGTTGGGCCCCTGCTGATGTTTGTGCTGGCCATCGTGTTTTTGCCGGACAAGCCTGATTATATGACAGGCTTGATCCTGATCGGGCTGGCACGTTGTATAGCCATGGTTTTGGTGTGGAACGATATGGCAGATGGCAACCGTGAATATGCAGCCGGGCTTGTGGCTTTAAACAGTATTTTTCAGCTTATATTTTACAGCGCTTATGCATATTTGTTTATAACGGTACTATTGCCGTTGTTAGGCTTTAAGGCGCAGCATGTAAATGTAAACGTTGCTGATGTAACCAAGTCAACACTGATATATCTGGGTATACCTTTTGCTGCCGGATTTTTGAGCCGTTACCTTCTGGTAAAGTTTAAAACTGAACAATGGTATGAACAGCGTTTTATTCCGGCTATATCACCGCTCACGCTTATCGCTTTGTTATGTACAGTAGTTATCATGTTCAGTATAAAAGCTGATGTTATGGTTAAACTGCCATCAGACGTTATGCGCATAGCACTGCCATTGTTCATCTATTTCGCGCTGATGTTTGCGCTAAGTTTTTTCATGGCAAAGCATCTAAAGGCGGCCTATCCGCGAAATGCTGCTATCGCTTTTACCGCTACGGGTAATAATTTTGAGCTGGCAATAGCCGTAGCTGTTGGGGTATTCGGTATCAATTCAGGTCAGGCGCTTGCCGGTGTTGTAGGGCCGCTTGTCGAAGTGCCCGCGTTGATAATGCTGGTTAAATTAGTCACCCGTTTAAGGGCAAAATATTATTATTAAATTTTTATATTTTCGACAAATTGTGTATAATTGTCTAATGATTAAAGCGGAAGCTATAGATAAGGTACGTGAGGACATTATTACCGCTGCTGAAGAGGTATTTAAAAAGTATGGTTACCTGCGGGTAAGCATGCAGGATATATCAAAAGCAAGCGGTAAGGGCAGGAGTACGCTTTATTATTACTTCCGTAACAAGATGGAAGTTTTCGATGCCGTATCGCACCGCTTATTTAGTCAGTTATTAAAGGAGTGCCAAAAGGTAATAAGTCCCGAAGCAACGTTTGTAGAAAACATTGAGCGTTACTATACTGTGAAGTTGCGTAATCTTAAAAAAATGATAACGCAGTATGAGTTAGTGGCTGAGGATTTAAGACAAGATCCATCCCTTTTAGCTGCCAAAACAACGCACAAGTTACAGGATAACGAGATTGCCCTGCTTAATAATATTATTCAATGGGCGCAGGCTAATAACGAGATTGCGCAGCTGAGCACCGAAGATAGCATGTTCCTGTCGGAGATATTTGTAACCGCGTTTAAAAGCTTTGAACAGGAAATAGTTATTTATAATAAACTACAGAATTTTGAAGAAAAAATAAATTGGTTAGTCCAGATTTTACATAAAGGTTTAACGTAAAATTTTTTTATTGTTATTTCGACACAAATACGCAAAGTGTCTAATTGATAAAGCGTTTATAATTCCTTACTATCACAAAACATCAAATCAACCGGTCATGATAACAAGAACCACGCAAAGGCAAACATCAAAAAGCAAGGAGCAAATTGTTGACAGCGCCATCAGGCTGATCAGCAAATACGGGTTTGAGCAATTAACGCTCGATCAGGTAGGTGTGGCAGCCAATGCCAAACGCTACGCTATTGTAGCCAAGTATGGCAACCTGGGTAATTTAATGCAGGTGTGCCTGCAATCAAGCCTTGATAGTTTGGCGCTCTTTTTATCCTTACGCTCGTACCGCAATGATTATCGTGAACATAAAACCGAAGACTTTTGGGCTTTGCTGGTTGCCTTTAATACCCATAATGCTGAAAAAGCCAGTGTAATTTGCCGTTACCTGCGCTCGCCATCAATTTTTCAGGCGCAGGATTTCCGTATAGAACTAATCAACCTGCTTAACCCGATATATAATAATTTTGAACAGGGTTTGCTGCAAAACAGCAATGTGCATATCCGGTTCATATCGTTTAAATACCTGTATCAATCGGCCTGTACTTATGCTGAAAACAGAACAAGTGGGCAGTTAAGTCATACCGCGCCTATAAGTGTTTATTACAACAACAAGGTGGCGCCGGAGCTGGAGCGGATATTAAGGCTGCCTATTAATTAAGCAGCCGTAATTCTACAGGATATTATTTTAAACCCTCAATTTCGTGCAGGGTTTTGGGCAGGTATTTACCTAATAACTGATGTCCGGTTTCGGTTATTAAAAAGTTATCTTCAATACGGATGCCGCCAAAATCGCGGTAGGTATTCAGTACGTTGTAATCAATAAAGTCAGCATACTTATTTTCGGCCTGCCAGCGATCTATTAATTCCGGAATTATATAGATGCCCGGCTCAACCGTAAGCACAAAACCGGCCTGCAGCTCGCGCCCCAGGCGTAATGATTTAAGTCCGAAAATGCCGGTCTCTTTCTTCAATTCATCGGTATAACCAACAAACTGCTCGCCGAGGTCTTCCATGTCGTGCGTATCCATACCCAGCATGTGTCCTAATCCGCATTGAAAAAACATGGTATGCGCGCCTGCGGCCACAGCCTCAGCCGGATCGCCTTTCATTATCCCTACACTCACCAGGCCTTCAACCAGTTTCTCGCAGGCGGCAAAGTGAATATCCCGGTACCTTACACCCGGTTTCAGCATGCTGATGGCATGATCCATCGAGTTCAATACCGTATTGTAAAGCTCGGCCTGCCTGGTGGTGAACTTTTTACCTGCCGGGAAGGTGCGCGTTAAATCGCCACCGTAGTGCATGGCATTTTCAGCACCAATGTCGCTCAATACCATATCGCCTTCCTTTAGTTCGTGACCATAATAATGGGTATGTAGTGTTTGCCCTTGCGTAGTAATAATAGCCGGATAACCCAACCGCGCGTTATTGGCGATAGCCACCTGATGTGCTTGCGATACCAGTTCGTAACATTTTACACCGGGACGGGCGTTTTTAATAACGGCCAGCTCCATATCAATGCTGATGTTTACGGCTTTCTCCAGCTCTGCAACTTCCAGCGGTGATTTGATGACACGTTGGCCAACCACCGTGCGGATCAGTTTTTCAGAAACCAGACTTTTAACCTCGGCTGTATTTTTGCCGAACCAGGTAGCCAGCTTGATCACATTCTCAGGGCGATAGGGTGGCAATATATGTACCGTACGGCCCTTGCTGATGGCGTTTTGTATATAGTCGGCAACCGCATTGTAAGGCCTGGTATGGGTTATACCCACCAGGTTAGCCATCTCACTAACGGTGGGCAGGGTGCCTGTCCACACAATATCGTCAATAGTAAGCTCGTTTCCGTAAATGATCTCCTCGCCTGTCTCGGTATCAATGGTAGCAACCAGCGATGGAACATCGAGCCCGAAATAATATAAAAAGCTGCTGTCCTGACGGAAAAGATAAGTATTATCCTTGTAGTTCATGCTGCTTTCCTCGTTGCCCATAAACAGCAAAATGCCATCGTTACCAAAACGTTGCTTCAGTACTTCGCGGCGGTTGGTATAAACCTGCTTTTCAAATAGGTTAATCTCCATGTTGAAATAAATTTAGTATGTGCAAAGCAAAACAAAATAATCTAAAGCCGTTTCCAGCTTTTTAGCTTTTTACAGCAGGATGCTAAATTTTAGTACTTAATGTTATTTTTTCTACAACCAAAGGCTATTAAAAATCGTAATGTAATAAAGGAATAATCTTTTAAACGATATTCCTTGTACAATTCATACAATATGCCCCTTAAAGAACTTGAACGATTGCAAACGGTACGAAGGTTTTTGCAATTGCCCATGGATTATGAACATCAACTGCAGGAAATTACCCGGCTTGCCGCCTACATTTGCGGACAGCCAACGGCGCTAATTACCTTTATTGATGAGGATATTCAGCACATTAAGGTAAAGCACAATTTTGAGTTTAGTGAAACACCCAGGTGCGATGCCTTTTGCGATCATGTTATTGGTAAAAAGGGCGGTATGATAGTTAAGGACGCCACGCTTGATGACAGGTTTGCTGCCAATCCGTTGGTATTAAATAACCCGCACATACGCTTTTATGCCGGCGTGCCATTAACCACACACGATGGCCATGATCTGGGAAGTTTATGTGTGATTGGAAAACGACCTGCGGATCTGTCGTCCAGGCAGGCCGAAATGCTGAATGTACTATCAAGGCAGGTAATCAAAATATTAGAGTTTGAGGCCAGTGTTATATTGCTGAGAGAAAAGCAAGCCGAATTACAGCGTACTGAAATTGAGCTTCGCGCTTTTTTTGAAAGCTCGGTAGAGCAACATTTATTGTTGAACAGAGATTTTGAAATTATAGCATTCAATAAAGCCTGGGATAACCATGTGCGTTCGGCTTACGGCCGGAGTTTGGAGCGCGGAAAAAAAATGACGGATTATGTACACCTCGATCATTTAGCGCAATTTTACCGGGATTATAATACCGCACTGCGCGGCACCGCCGTGTTTGATGAGCGCAAACTAAAAAGCAATGGCGCAGATGCCTGGTTTTTAGTAAAATTTGAACCTGCTTTTGACGCAGACGGACAGATTATCGGTGTATCAGTAAATATTGTTGATGTAACCCGCCGCATTAAAAATGAAGAAACGGTAAAGGTGCAAAAGCAATCGTTACAAAATATTGCATTTATTCAATCGCACGAGTTGCGCAGGCCGGTAGCTTCAATATTGGGTTTGATGAATCTTCTAAATGCCGATGACAATGCGCCCTCAACAATTGAGTGGCAATACCTGCAGGCATCAGTTAAGGAGCTTGACAGCATGATCAAGCTGATCATTGATGAAACGGATCATCGGTAGATAAAAAATAAAGAAAAAATCTTGATTTGATAAATATTAGTTGTATACTTGCAGCATGAAAACAATAACAGTACAATGTGCTATACCCCAACTGAGTGATCAGAGAGGATAGGCTATGTATTGACTAAACAATAAGAAAATACTTAAATCCTCTTAGATCATCTAAGGGGATTTTTTGTTTTAAGGAGATTTTTCAGGGTAGTATATCAATTGGTCAGATTACCACATTTGGGATGTGGAGGCTCCCGGTTCGAGTCCGGGTTACCCTACAGTAAGTAAATGGAAATGTAGCTCAATGGTGAGAGTAACATCCTTATACGGTGTCGGTCACAGGTTAAAGTCCTGTTATTTCCACAAGTAAAAGGCCGGTGTCCCGGGTGGTAAGGGCATCCTCTGCAAAAGGATTGTTTGCAAGTTCGAATCTTGTACCGGCCTCGATTTTTTTCTTTCCTGTGGTGCAATGGCAGCACGTCTGATTTTGGTTCAGAAGATCGTGGTTCGAGTCCATGCAGGAAAACTTTTATATTCATCCCGCTACCGCCGCTTATAGTTAACAGGCGGGTAGGGGGAGGTGTTTTTTATAAAGATATTTCTTTATAACGATGTATTTTATGCCTTTACCGCCCGTCGTTTTAACCAGGCCCTTACCGGTTCGTCATACCATTTTAACGCTGCATAAGCTACCGATACCGATACCACGAAAGTAAGCAGGGCATATGGCAGTGCATGGCCGAAGCCCATACCCTTGTCGCGACTGACCCAGCCGGTATAAACATAAATAAAAGGGTAGTGGGTGATATATAACGGGTACGACAGATCGCCCAGGAACTTACTAAGCTGTTTGCCTTTTGCGCTATGGATCTGTCCGCTGGCACCCATATACACAATTAGCGGAAATATCAGGATGATGACCAATGATTCGTACAAACCATTCGTCCATACATTATCCGGGCCGCCAATGCGCGGTATGGCCAGTACAATAACCAGGATAATCGTACACCATAAAAAAGCGTTTTTAATATAAGCAGGTCTGGTAATGCGCGATAGCAGTAAACCGCCAAAGAACGGGAACAGCATTCGGGTAAAGCCAATGCGTGTATGTTCAAGGTTGGGTGTCCATCCGCCTATAACGTCTCCGTTAGGTCCGGTTAAAAGGTAGTGTACCAACAGCGCTGCCGATGCTAATACCAACGCCCACAAAGCGCCCTTGGGCAGCTTGCGTACGCCAAGAGCGTATAATATATTGGCAATATATTCAAAATATAACGACCAGCCCGGCCCGTCCAGCGGGTGCATTTCCTGCCAGCCACGGATGTCCCATGACGCAGGTACCGGTATCAGCGTAAAGCCAACCAGCATTACTATCAGCAGCTTCCAGACTGGTACGGTATGTATGTTGGGCCACAGGGGAGAATCAGAATAATAAAAACAGATGGCACCGATAACCATGCCCACGATAACCATCGGTTGCAGCCTTGCCAGCCTGCGCCTGAAGAAACCGCCGATGGTAAGCTTGCCCCACCGGTCATCATAGGCATAGCCGATTACATAACCCGAAAGCAGGAAAAAGAAATCAACCGCCAGGTAACCGTGGTTGATCATCATATCAAACTTACTGGTGGCATGTGCCTCGCAAATATGAAAGGTAACTACAATAAGCGCCGCTACGCCGCGCAGCCCGTCAAGTATTTGGTAATGGGGTTTAGCATTTAATTGGTTAGATAGCATGGTGCTAAAGATAGCAGAATATATAAAAAAGAGAATGGCCTGTCACCCTGAGCTTGTCGAAGCGCTGAGCAGATGCTAAAACCGGCGGCGGGTGTGTCGAAAAGCATGACAAAGATGCGGGAGCAAAACAAAATAAGAATGCTGATGAAGCTGATTGGTCGACGTTTGCATATAGATTTAAAGGTGCTGTAATTTATGAATAAAGCGTTTGATAACTTCTTTATCAGTTACAGATGTCAGGTGATACGGCAATCCATGCTTCTCATCACCAATCCCCGTGACCATTGTCACTTCCTATTAAGTTCATCGTCATAATATTTGTAAGCGGCATATAGTGCCGGTAAAACAGTCAGTAATGAGCAAGTCAGAAATTGTGTTTCTTGATGGACCGCAGTCGCGGTGGCGGGAGTTTAAGTTTGCTGTCAAAACTTTGTTCGAGCTTATCCACGGGTTCAGGGCGCTGCATTTTGTGGGCCCGTGTATCACGGTATTTGGCTCGGCCCGTTTTAAGGAGGATCATCCGTATTATGATGTTGCCCGCCGTGCTTCTGCCGCTTTTGCGCGGCTGGGGTTTACCATACTTACGGGCGGCGGTCCCGGCCTGATGGAAGCCGCTAACCGTGGCGCTAAGGATGTAAACGGCCGCTCGGTAGGCTGTAATATACAGTTACCCGTTGAGCAAATGCCCAATCCCTATCTGGATAAATGGGTGTACCTCGATCATTTTTTTGTGCGCAAGGTGCTGCTGGTAAAATATTCGTTCGCTTTTGTGGTGATGCCCGGCGGGTATGGTACGCTGGATGAGTTTTTTGAGGCGCTCACCCTTATCCAAACCCATAAAATAAAGGATTTCCCGATCATCATTATGGGTAAGGTCTATCATGCCGAACTGCTCAGCTACATCGAAAAAATGAAGAGCGAGGCCACCATCGGCGCAAAGGATGATCACCTGTTTTTAGTGACTGATAGTATTGAAGAGGCCGTGCAACTCATCACCGAGAAAAGCATTAAACAGTACGGCCTCAAGCCCAAACAAAAATACAAACCCTTTGCCTGGCTGTTTGAGCGGCGTTAACATTAGGTTAAACTTGCGTAGCATCAGCGTATAATGTGATGGCCGTCACATTTTAATCGCCCAGCCTTACCGACCTTTACACCGTAAACAGCAAAGTCATGAAAAAGCTTGATTATCAATATGTAAAGTCGGTAATGTTGGGTGTTATATTACTTATAAGTGGTATAAATGCAAGCCTTGCCAATACCCGGCAGGATAGCCTGATCGCCATCCAAATAAAAACATGGCTTAACGGTGCCGGTGCGCCTTTGCAGTTCCCTAACTCGGTAACCCGTTTTTACAAACAGGGCGATTATATGCCCATCTGGATAAAGCCATTAACCAACCCGCGCCCTACCTGGAATGCCATGATGCTGCTTGATTGTGTAAAGCAGTACGGTTTAACGCATGATGATTATCATCCGCAACAACTGAGTTATGACAGGCTGCACACCATGCTCGAAACTCCCGAAAATATTACTGATGCCGACAAAGCGTATTTTGAAATACTACTTACCGACGCGCTGATAACCCTTACCAACCACCTGCATTATGGCAAACTTAACCCTGTACAAACCCCGACGGTTATTGATGCAAAGGCCAATGCCGTTTTTGATGCCGGGCTGGTGCTGCGCAAAGCCATCCGTTTTGAAGATCCGTCAGCAGTGATACTGGGCGTGCAACCCGCGTTTACTGAATATGCCGACCTGCAAAGTATGCTACGGCTGATGACCGGGCAATATGTAGGTGATTGTTACGAAACGCCCGGTGCCGAAGTGCAAAAGGTAGCCATTAACCTGGAACGCCTGCGCTGGGTTAATGCCGATGACAAGGCCTATCTGCTTGTTAATATACCATCGTATACACTGCAATATCATCTGCCTGATACGGCTTACCGGTTCAGGGTAGTGGTGGGTAAACCATTAACCCCAACCCCTGCGCTGCAAAGTATGGTAAAGTACTTTACCACCGCACCGGACTGGCGTGTGCCCAATAAAATATTTATAAAGGAGCTGATGCCAAAAGCCCTGCGCGATACAAGTTACTTAACCCGTAACCAGTTTGCACTGTTCAACAGCAAAGGCCAGTACGTAGCGGCCACGCCGGCAATGCTTAAACAGATCAGTAATAACCCGGCGGGGTATAGCGCAAGGCAGTCATCAGGTTGTGATAACGCGTTGGGGCTTATTGTTTTTAGGTTTGATAACCCGTACAGCATTTACTTGCACGATACGCCCGAGAAAAGTTTGTTCGCCCAAACTCAACGTGCCCTTAGCCATGGCTGTGTACGGGTTGAAAATGCCGATAAACTGGCCGCCCTGTTATTGGTAAATGATAGGGCGGCAGGCAAGGTGCCTATACTCAAAAAGGCGCTGCTCAACTATCAAACCAATACGTTTACCCTTAAGCGTGGCGTAGCCATCAAGATCACCTACCTCACCTGCATGGTTACCAATGGTGTGCTGACTGATTATCCGGACATATATAACCAAGACAAAGCCCTTATAGCCGCTTTATATAATGCTGATACTACACTGGCTGTTCAAAAATAATCATTTTTTAAACTGAAAATAATGAAAACCATATTCGTCCCTACCGATTTTTCGGCCGTTGCCGAAAACGCCGCACAATATGCTGTTAAGATAGCCGGAGCTATCGGCGCGCGTGTAAAGCTGTTCAACAGTTTCCGCATCGCGGCTGAATCGCCCCTGGCGCCGCAGGTGGCCTGGCCGCTGTATGATTATAATGCCGTGGTTGAAAACACCACCGCCGCGCTAAACAAGCTGGCCGGCCAACTCACCCATGCCGACGAAACCCGCCGCGTTGAGGTGCTTACCGCCTGCGAAAGCTCCGCCGGTAACGTAGCCGAAATGGTAAACGAAAAAGCGGTTGAGGACAGGGTTTGCCTAACCGTAATAGGCACATCCGGCGCCGGCGACGTGCAGAAATTCTTTCTGGGCAGTACCAGTAACGATATGATAGGCAAAACAACGGTGCCGCTGCTGCTGGTACCGCCAAAGCATGCCTATAAACCCATCAGGCGCATAGCCATCGCTACTGACCTGAGCGATCAGGAAATTGAAGTCGTGCAGTCGGTAGCCAGCCTGGCACGTTACTTTAAGGCTGAGCTGGTATTGTTTCATGTAACCAAAAACAATTATCAGTATGAAGGCAAGGTTGACGCCTACCTGCGCGATGTTACCAATCGTATAAACTACAACAACGTATTTTACCGCCACGTGCAAAACACTGATGTTAACCGTGGTTTGGAATGGATAGCGGAACATGGCATGATTGATATGCTGGCTATTATACACCGTGAGCATAACTTTTTTGACCAGTTGTTCAGCCGCAGCCATACCCACCATGCGGCAAAGCACATTGATATTCCGCTGCTGGTTTACCCATGCGCGAGCAAGCGCTTCATCGCGCCTAATTTCTAAAGTGTAATATTTAAAGGCCTTAAAATGTGATGCACGTCACTTTTGAGGCCTCTTTGCATCATTTAACCGGTGGGGTGGTAATCACACCTTTGTATTAACTAAAGCGAGCCATTATGTTAGTTAATACCACTACAAAATCAACATGTTACCACTGCGGGCAGGATTGTGAGGAAACCACCTATCAGTTTGACGAAAAGGAGTTTTGCTGCGTAGGCTGCCGTGGGGTGTATCAGGTACTATCGCAAAGCGGGTTGTGTAATTACTATAATTATAACGAGCATCCCGGTGCCAACCGCGCCCGTACCGATAAACGCTTTGAATACCTGGATGAACCCAGGATCATCAGCGACCTGGTTGATTTTACGGATGGCGGTATCACCATCGTTACCTTTTATATCCCTTACATCCATTGCAGCTCGTGCATCTGGTTGCTGGAGCAGTTACACCGGCTTAACCCCGCTATTTATTACAGTCGGATAGATTTTTTGAAGAAACAGGTAAACATCCGTTTCGATAATAGTAAGATAACCCTGCGCCAGGTGGTTGAGCTGTTGTTTGATATTGGCTACGAGCCACATATTAACCTGCAGGATGTGGTCAAAAAACAATCTGCCGGTCAAAAAGATAACCTGGTGCGTAAGATTGCCGTAGCCGGTTTTTGCTTTGGCAACGTAATGCTGCTGAGTTTCCCAGAATATTTAGGCCTTTCGGGACAAGAAGAAAGTTTCCGCCAGTTTTTTGGCTGGTTGAACATCGTGTTCTCGCTGCCGGTAGCATTTTACAGCGGCACCGAATACTTTACATCGGCTTATCACAATCTTAAAAATAAGGTGCTGAATATTGATTTCCCGTTGGCGCTGGGTATTGCCGTGCTGTTTATACGCACCGTTGCCGAGATACTCACCCATAGCGGTCCTGGTTTTGCCGATACGCTTTGCGGGTTAGTATTCTTTCTGCTGGTCGGTAAATTTGTTCAACGTAAAACCTATTACCATATTTCTTTTGAGCGCGATTACCGGTCGTTCTTTCCCGTGGCGGTTCAGGTGATAAGTGATGAAGGAGAAAAGCCCTTACCATTGAGCGACCTGAAAGTGGGTCAGCGCATCCGTATCCGTAATAACGAGATCATTCCTGCCGATGCCATCTTATTAAAAGGCAACGCCATGATCGATTTTAGTTTTGTAACAGGCGAATCGGCACCGGTAAATAAAACTTTGGGCGAAATTATTTATGCCGGCGGCCGCCAAATGGGCGAGGCTTTGGAGATGGAGATTGTAAAACCCGTATCGCAAAGTTACCTTACGCAGTTATGGAATAACGAGGCCTTTACCCGCCAGCAGGATAACCGGATGCAAACCTTTAACGAGCGGGTGAGCAAGCATTTTACCATCGTGCTGCTGGTAATCGCTTTTGGTTCGCTGTTTTTTTGGTTGCCTTTCGATTGGCAGCGGGGGCTTTCTGCGTTTACCGCCGTGCTGATTGTGGCCTGTCCCTGCGCTTTGGCGCTGAGCACGCCGTTCACCATGTCGGCCGCTTTGAGCGTGTTCGACCGTAACTTTTTTTACCTCAAAAATACCGCAGTGGTTGAGCAGTTAGCCCGCATTAATACCCTGGTGTTTGATAAAACAGGCACCATCACCAACAACAATAATAAAGTACTTACCGACCATACCACGCTTTCGGCCACGCAAAGGCAGTTGGTGCAAAGCGTGTGTATCAACTCCGGGCATCCTCTTAGCAGGCAGATCTGCGCTTATTTAGGAGCGGGTACAGTTTTGCCTGTATCGGCTTATAACGAAGTGCCGGGCAAGGGCATCCGTGCCGTAATAGGCGATCATCTGGTGGCCATTGGCAGCAGCGAATTTGTAGTGGATGGTGGTTACGAGTTAGGCAACACCACTATGGTACACGTCACTATTGATGACTTTTATTGCGGTTATTACAGCTTTAACCACCAATACCGTGAGGGTTTGCAGGACGTGGCCGCCTTATCGCCTGATTACAATCTCTACCTTTTATCCGGCGATCAGGATCATGAGCGCCGGGAGTTGCTGCCTTACTTTAACAACACAAACATGCTGTTCAGGCAATCGCCGCAGCAAAAGCTGGATTTTATAAAAGAATTGCAAAGCCGGGGCAAAAAAGTAAGTATGCTGGGCGACGGGTTGAATGACGCCGGCGCATTAAAGCAAAGCGACCTGGGTATTGCCATTACCGATAACGTGAACAACTTTTCGCCGGGCAGTGATGCCATTCTGGACGGGCGGTCGTTAAAAAGTTTTCCGCGGTTTTTAAAATTCGCTAAGGATACTGTAAAGGTTATCCATATTTCCTTTTTTATATCGCTTACCTATAACCTCATCGGTTTAAGTTTCGCGGTAACGGGCAAACTATCACCGCTTACCGCGGCTATCCTGATGCCGCTAAGCACGGCCACCATCATATCATTCACCAGTATTGCCACCCATGTGGCAGCCAAAAAGCGCCAATTGTTATGAGCATAATTTATTTTTTGATAGGGTGCAGCATACTGCTGGCCCTGGGCTTTTTATGTGCCTTTTTTTGGGCGCAGCGCAAAGGCCAGCACGATGACCTTTATACCCCCTCCGTGCGCATCCTGCTGGATGATGATACCTCCGGCGAAGCCGAAAAATGATCTGTATCATGTTTTTGGCCAACGGGCATCACGTGCCGGGCACGTCAGTCCGGGTAATTTTACACCATTAATTTATTTGAACTAACCGCAATATTATGCAACCCGAAAAATTTTACTACGATAACAAGATTGTACGAAATTTTGGAATTGCCACCATTGTTTGGGGAATTATAGGGATGACGGTAGGGCTACTGGTAGCCATGCAGTTATTTAAACCCGGCATGAACATGGGCAACCAGTACACCACCTTTGGCCGCATACGCCCGCTGCATACCAATGCGGTGATCTTCGCGTTTGTGGGCAACGCCATTTTTATGGGCGTTTACTACTCGCTGCAACGGCTGTTAAAGGCCCGCATGTTCAGCGATGCCCTGAGCAAGATCCACTTTTGGGGATGGCAGCTTATTATTTTATCAGCTGTTATAACACTGCCGCTGGGTTTCACCACGTCGCATGAGTATGCCGAATTGGAATGGCCTATAGATATCGCCATTACGCTGATATGGGTAGTGTTTGGTATCAACATGTTCGGTACTATCATTAAACGCCGCGAGCGGCACCTGTACGTGGCCATCTGGTTTTACATTGCCACATTTGTAACCATAGCGGTGCTGCATATCGTTAACTCGTTCGAGCTGCCTATATCAGGTTTAAAAAGCTATTACCTGTATGCCGGCGTGCAGGATGCGCTGGTGCAATGGTGGTACGGGCATAACGCGGTGGCTTTCTTTTTAACTACACCATACCTGGGCATGATGTATTACTTTTTGCCTAAAATGGCCAACCGCCCGGTGTATTCATACAAGCTGAGTATCCTTCACTTTTGGGCGCTGATATTTATTTATATATGGGCAGGGCCGCACCACCTGTTGTACACCACCTTACCGGGTTGGGCACAATCACTGGGCATCGTATTCTCTATTATGCTGATAGCGCCAAGCTGGGGCGGCATGATCAACGGGTTGCTTACCCTGCGTGGCGCCTGGGATAAGGTGCGCGATGATGTGGTGCTTAAATTTATGGTGGTTGGTTTAACCGCTTATGGTATGGCCACCTTTGAGGGGCCGCTGTTATCATTAAAGCAGGTAAACGCCATTGGCCACTTTACCGATTGGATAGTAGCCCACGTACACGTAGGCGCTTTAGGCTGGAACGGTTTTTTAACCTTTGCCATACTGTACTGGCTGATACCGAGAATTTACCGTACGCAGCTTTACTCAACCAAACTGGCCTCATTCCATTTCTGGATAGGTACGCTGGGTATCTTGTTCTATGCCGTGCCGATGTATTGGGCCGGTTTTACCCAGGGGCTGATGCTTAAAGAATTTACACCCGAAGGCATCCTGAAATACCCCACCTTTTTAGAAACCACGCTGCGCATCATCCCGATGCATGTTATGCGTGCTGTTGGCGGGGGGCTGTATTTGGTTGGTGTAATTGTAATGGCTTATAACCTGGCACGCACCATGGCCATAGGCAAGCTGGTAGCGCAGGAACCCGCCGAAGCGATGCCGTTGGAAAAAGTTTTTGTAGCCCATAACGAGGGCGACAACTTTTGGCACCGTGTGCTGGAGCGTAAGCCGATACAACTCATGGTACTTTCATTACTGGTGATACTGATAGGCAGTATCATTGAGCTGATCCCAACCATGACCATCTCCTCAAACGTACCCACCATTGCCAGTGTAAAACCTTATACCCCGCTGGAGTTGCAGGGGCGTGATATATACATCCGCGAGGGTTGCGTTAACTGTCACTCGCAAACGGTAAGGCCTTTCCGGTCTGAAACGGAGCGTTACGGTGAGTACAGCAAGGCCGGTGAGTTTGTGTATGATCACCCTTTTCTTTGGGGATCAAAACGTACCGGGCCCGATCTGCAACGAGAAGGGGGTAAGTACAGCAACGCCTGGCACTATAACCACATGCTCGATCCACGGCTGATGTCGCCGGGCAGTATTATGCCGAATTACGATTGGCTCATCAACCAAAAGCTGGACACCACCACCACGGCATCAAAAATAAACGCCATGCGCACATTGGGTGTACCGTATGCCGCCGGTTACGACAAGCTGGCCAATACCGAGCTGGATAAACAGGCCAAAGGCATTGCCGATAACCTGGCCAAAGACAAGATCAAGGTACAAAGCGACCGCGAGATAGTAGCCCTGATAGCCTATCTGCAACGCCTGGGTACTGATATTAAAGTAACTAAAACCGCTAATAACTAAGCGCCATGTTTAAACAATTTGTACAGGGTATTGATGGTAACCAGGTTTACCTCATCACCTCGTTAGCCATATTCCTACTGTTCTTCATCGTGGTAACGGTAATGCTTATCCGCATAAAAAAGCCACACGCCGACTACATGAGCGATATACCCCTGAGCGATAATCAACCTACACACTTAAACATACAAGAGCTATGAAAAAGCTATTGACCGCGTTGGTGCTGATAACAACTTTAGGCACTGCCCCTGTAATGGCAGCCGATGATACGTTGATGCCTGTTGATACCATGAACTACATTGGCTACGGTGCCATTATGCTGATGCTGGTATTATTTGTAGTAACCATGCTGGTGCTGCTGCGTACGTTTAAAGTACTTACCCGCCTGCTGCTGGGTGCGGAGGCTAAAATTGCGCCTGCCGAGCCTGAAGCCGAGGTAGTACCCGCTAAACCAAAGAACAGCCTGGTAAATAAGCTGCTCTCTTTACGCCCGATGGCCGAGGAAGAGTCGCTGCTTACCGAACATGATTTTGACGGCATTAAGGAGCTGAACAACCCAACGCCTGCCTGGTTTATGGGCTTGTTCTACATTACCATTGTGTTTGCTGTTGGTTACCTGCTTGTTTACCATGTATTTGGCATAGGGCAATTGCAGGATCAGGAATATCAAACTGAAATGACCATCGCCAATAAGGAAAAGGAAGTCTTTTTGTCAAAATCAGCTAACCGGGTTGATGAAAATACGGTCACCCTGTCAAAGGATGGCGCGGTGCTGCAATCGGGCGCTACGGTATTTAAAACCCATTGTGCCGCCTGCCATGGCGAGAACGGGCAGGGTGTAGTAGGCCCCAACCTCACAGACGAGTACTGGCTGCATGGCGGCAAAATAAACGATGTGTTTAAAACCATTAAATATGGCGTGCAGGCCAAGGGTATGCCTAACTGGGAGAAACAGCTTACCCCTAAACAAATTGCCGATGTAGCCAACTACATCAAATCAATATACGGAACAAAACCTGCCGGTGCCAAAGAGGCGCAGGGCGATATATACAAGGATGATGATGCCGCCGCTAAAACGGCATCTATTTAAAAACTAAGAAAATGCTTACCACTGATATTAACGCACAACCTAATACTACCAATGGCGGTGGCCGTAAATGGATGTACCCGGTTGTGCGCAAAGGTAAGCTGTACCGCTACCGCAGCCTGTTAAGTTATGTTTACCTGCTGCTGTTTTTCGCGGGGCCATTCATCAGCATAAACGGGCACCCATTGTTACTGCTTAATGTGCTGGAGCGCCGCTTTGTAATACTGGGGCAGGTATTTTGGCCGCAGGATTTCTTTTTGTTTGTGCTGGCTATGCTGGCAGGGTTGGTGTGCATCATACTGTTCACCATAGCGTTCGGCAGGGTATTTTGTGGGTGGATATGCCCGCAAACCATTTTTATGGAGATGGTTTTTCGTAAAATAGAGATCTGGATTGAGGGCGATGCCAAAAAGCGCCGCAAGCTGGATGAAGGCCCGCTAACCCGCGAAAAACTGGTCAAGAAAACATCAAAGCATATCATCTTCATCGTGCTATCGTTTTTGATAGCCAATACTTTCCTGGCCTACATTATCGGTAAAGAAACACTGATCGGTATTATAACCGAGCCGGTTGATATGCACTGGTCGGGCTTTATCAGTATTTGTGTATTTACAGTAGTGTTTTACTTGGTGTATAGTCAAATACGCGAGATAGTGTGTACCGTGATCTGCCCGTACGGGCGCTTGCAGGGTGTGCTGATTGATAAGAGCACGCTGGTGGTAGCCTACAATTTTTTGCGTGGCGAACCGCGGGGTAAGATCTCTAAGAAAGAAGATCAAACTAAAAAAGGCGATTGTGTGGATTGCGGCTTGTGTGTGGATGTTTGCCCTACAGGCATTGATATACGCAAAGGCACCCAACTGGAGTGTATTAACTGCACCGCTTGTATTGATGCCTGTAACCAGGTGATGGAAAAGATCAACAAGCCGCTTAACCTCATCGGTTTTTACTCCGAAGAAAGCATCGCCCAAAAGGAACGGCCAAAGTTTAACGGGCGCATGGTTGCTTACAGCGCGGTAATTGTGGTGCTGCTGGGTGTGCTTACCTCCTTTGTGCTTAAACGCAGTGCGGTTGATGTTACCATACTGCGGTCGGCAGGGATGCTTTACCAGGAGCAGCCGGGCGGTTACATCAGCAATATATATAATGCCGATCTGATCAATAAAACCAGCACTCCGCAACAGATCACCTTGATTACTGATGACCCTGCTATCCAAGTAAAATACATACAAGCCCCGGGTAATTTAAAGGCCGAAAGCGAGGGTAAGGCGGTTTTCTTTTTAATGATACCCGCCAGCAAAATTAAAAGCGCTAAAACAGATATTGAAATTAAAGTGATGCGGGGCCATGAAACGCTCAGCACCATATCAACAGCATTTATAGGACCGGTTTATGGAAGCAATTAAAAATTGGAATTGGGGCAAATGGCTGGTTACCGGTATGGTAACCTTTATGCTCTTTATTATCTGCATGGCGGTTTACATGTTAATGCAGCCTGCCGATGATTATGATAACAGCTATTATGAAAAAGGCCTGGCCTACAACAGTGAATACTCGCAGCAAAAAAATGTACAGCAGGATAATGCACAGCCTGTAATTAAGGTAGCAGGCAACACCCTGAACATTCAGTTTACCGGCGAGGCAAACGGCAAACTCACCTTCCTCCGCCCGTCAGGGCAACGGTTTGATAAAGCTATGGATCTGGCTACCGGCACGGGTGGTTTGTTCAGCGTACCGTTAACTGATTTTAAGCAAGGACGGTGGCAACTGGTTATCAACTGGCAGCAGGGCAGCAGTCAATACTTATATAAACAAGAGATCACCTTACCATGAGCGACTGGCAGGTAGCGTTTTTTATCGGCCTTTTCGGCAGTGTACATTGTATTGGCATGTGCGGGCCGTTAATGCTGGCCGTGCCCTTTAGCGGGCGCTCGGCGTGGCTGCTTGCTTTTGATAAACTGCTGTACCAGTTTGGTCGCACCATAAGCTATGTGATACTCGGTTTGATCATCGGGTTGATAGGCAAGCAAATATGGCTGGCCAACGTCCAGAACGGGTTAAGCATTGTAAGCGGAGTGCTCATAATCCTGGCGGCTTTATCCCGCTTAATTAAACACTCTTTTAAAAGTACGGGCATCGCTGTAAAGTTGATGCAGCCGTTTAATAATATGCTGGTATGGGCGTTAAAAAACCGTGCCGGGCATTTAATTACCGGTATGCTCAACGGCTTGCTGCCCTGCGGTTTTGTTTACCTGGCACTAATTGGCGCAGTAAATACAGGTACGGTGTCGGGTTCGGCCGGGTTTATGTTTTGGTTTGGAATGGGCACGCTGCCGCTGATGTTCGCCGCCGCGCTTGGCAGTGGCTTTTTTACCGTATCGCTCAGGCGAAAGCTGAATATAGTGGTGCCTTATTTTATGCTATGCCTGGGGGGGTGGTTTGTGCTGCGGGGCCTGGCGCTTAATGTGCCCTATCTCAGTCCGGCGGGTATGGATGCACCCGCGTTATGCAAATAAAAAATGTGCGTAAGGTCACTTTTTGTAATGATGGCTGTCATGGTGCAGGTTAGCGTTTATCCGCAATTTTGAATTGTAAACAAAACGATAAATGTTATGGCAACTATAAAAACAATAACCCCGCATTTCGTAAGTGATAACCAACCGGCAACCCTGCATTTTAACTTGTGGGACAAGTTTAATGAGTTTGCCGACGCGCAAAAAAGCAACCAAACCCTATGGTTCTTTTTAGTACTGATGGTGCATGGCGTAGTATTTTTACCCATCCCGGCAGTATTGAGCTACTACTTTGACGGCTCTGCCGCGGTGTTAGCCGTAACCATGATCTGCTTTTTTGCAAACCTGATCGCCAATATGGCCGGAGCCGGTATCCGTACCGTACTTAAGCTATTCGCGGCCAGTATTTTAATTCACGTGGCAATGATCATCATTGTAATAGTTTAACAACAGGATTAGTGTGGTATGAATAAAAAAGCGGTTATCAGCCGCTTTTTTTATTGAATAAAATTGATTTAAATAACGATGCATAATTTTCATATCCCCGTTTTAGGGCTGGCCTTTTCTATTGATACCCCGCTTAAAGTAGCGCGCTATGGCATATCATCAGTAGTTTCAATTGTTGATGATGAGCTGGTAGAGCGTATGCGAGAATTTCATACGCGTGAGCATAATGACGAATATATCCCGATCAAAAAAAATGAGCACGATTATCGTGCAAGGCGCATCAGGGCATATCTTGATATGCTGAATACCTATGTTACCAAACAGATGTTAGCGCTAAAGCAGCAGCCATTTAGCCAGGGTTACGATATTGACCGCTATTTTGAAATGCTGCCCGATGGCTCGCCATTAAAACAAAAATACGTACTAATGCAAAACACCGGTGATGCCGAACTGAAACACAAACTGGAGCAGCAACTGCGTAACGAGATGCAGCCCGGCAGTATCGATGTAAATATTATGGCCAAGGTTGATAAAATGAACTTTGACAAGGATGGCCACAGCACCGGCGAGATCAACACCGATGCCTTAGCCGCGTTGCGTGGTTTTGCACAAAGTGGCCTGAATGCCTCGGTCATACTATCAGCCGGTATGAACCCGCGGTTGTATAGTTACCTTGAGGAGTTCAGCGATTTTTTTCCGGATGCTGATGGAAATACTCGGAAGCGGGTGATACTGAAGGTGAGCGATTACCGGTCGGCATTGATACAGGCAAAATTTTTGGCTAAAAAAGGCATCTGGGTACATGAGTTCCGTATTGAATCGGGCCTGAACTGCGGTGGTCATGCTTTTGCCACTGATGGCCTGTTGCTTGGTCCCATATTGCAGGAATTCAATGAAAAACGCCAGGAAATGTTTAATGAGTTGCAAGCTATGTACTTGCAGGCATTAAATGGAAAGGGATATAGCGTTGTCAATAACCCGTCAACGCGCATCAGTGTGCAAGGAGGCATAGGCACCGCTGCCGAAAATAGCTTTTTGCTGGAGCACTACGCGCTGGATGCCACCGGCTGGGGGAGTCCGTTTTTACTGGTGCCCGAAGCTACCAATGTTGATGAAGAAACACTGCACCAGTTAACCGAGGCAAAGCCGGATGATTTTTACGTAAGCGCTGCATCTCCGCTGGGTGTGCTGTTTAACAACTTTAAACCTGCAAGCATACAGCAGTTGCGGTTAAAGCGTATTATGGCACATCGCCCTGGCAGCCCCTGTACTAAAAAATATTTGTGTACCAATACCGAGTTTACGGCCGAGCCCATCTGTACGGCATCACGTCAGTATCAGCATTTAAAAATTGAACAGCTTATGGCAGCTAATCTGCCCGTAGATGAGTTATACCGGCAGATACACGAAGTAACCGAAAAAATATGCCTTTGCGAAGGATTGGCCGTGTCAGCCTATATTAAAAATAATCTGTTAAAACCCCGCGAAAATAAGGCTGTAGCCATTTGCCCCGGCCCTAACCTGGCTTATTTTAAGGCTACATACTCGTTAGATGAAATGGTAAATCATATATACGGTAAGCTTAACCTGCTTAAAAATGTGAGCCGCCCTAACCTGTTCATTAACGAGCTTAACCTTTACCTGGAGTACCTGAACAAAGAGGTTGCCCGCTCGGTAAACAACATGAACACCAAAAAGGAAAAATATCTCGACAAATTTAGGCAGCAGCTACAGCAGGGTATTGATTATTATAAGGCGCTGATACCCCAGATAAGCAACCAAACCCGCGAGTATTTGCAGGAAATGCAAACCATGCTGCAAACCTGCGAAGCGCAACTGAATGCCATAGCATAAGCACAAAAAAAGCGGCCAAAAGCCGCTTTTTTTAATTGTTAATTGATTGGGTTCGGGTTTGATTATGTGTTTTATCCGTTCATGCTGAATAATTGCGTTGCAGGCTTGTTTTGCCATAGCTTTTCATCAAACGCCATACATATATTACGTAAAAAGCGTTTGCCAAGCGGTGTAACTTTCAGGCACCGGGAATTTAGTTCTATCAGGCCGTCATCCATTAATGGCTCAAGCCGTTCAATGCTTTTTAACAGCCCGGCAGATGTTTGGGCATCATGATCCCAGCAGGTTTGGCCCTTGCACATAATATTCAGTATATGTCGGCGCAGCAGCATATCCTCGTTGGTAGATTGATGAAGCTTGATAAGTGACAACCGGCCAGCGTTGATCAGATTCAGGTACTCATCTATCTTTTTAGCATTCTGCGCGTAAGCGTACCATGAATCGCTGATGGACGATACGCCAAGGCCAATAAGCAACTGGGTATACTGATGGGTATAACCCATAAAGTTGCGGTGTAAACGGCCACCCTGTTCCGCCTGGTAAAGAGAGTCGGTACTTAATGAAAAATGGTCCATACCAATATCATGGTAACCGATATTTTGAAACAGCTCGCAGCCCAGGTCATACAGCTTACGTTTCAGAAACGCGTTGGGCAGATCCTTTTCGGTATAGCGGCGCTGGCCGGGTTTTATCCAGGGTACATGGGCGTAGCTGTAAAAGGCGATACGGTCAGGCATCAGCAAGGCAACCTGTTGCAGGGTATCCGCCATGCTCTCTACGGTTTGCAGTGGCAGGCCATAGATCAGGTCGTAATTTATAGAGGTGTAGCCAATGGCACGCGCCTCGTCGGTTACTTTTTTAACCTGTTCAAAACTCTGAATCCGGTTAATGATGAATTGCACCTTCGGGTCAAAATCCTGAATGCCGAGGCTTAACCGGCGAAAACCCAGATCGTACAGGGTTTGCAAATGCTCCGTAGTTGTATTACCCGGATGCGCCTCGAAACCAAATTCAGCATTTAGGTGAATGGCGGTATCATCGAGTAATCCTTCAATCAGTACCTGTAAATTTTGCGCGCTAAAAAAGGTTGGTGTGCCGCCGCCCAAATGTATCTCCCGTATCACGCGCTGCTCATTAAAGATGGCTTTATACATGCCCCATTCCTTCAGTACAGCCTCAATATAGGGTTGCTCTACGCTGTGGTTTTTGGTAATGCGGGTGTTGCAGCCGCAATAGGTGCACAGGCTTTCGCAGTAGGGCAGGTGAATATACAGGCTGATGCCATCGGTATTGTTGGTTTGCGTAAATGATGCCTTTACGGCGCGTTCCCAGTCTGCGGTATCAAAAGGGGTATTATCCCAATAAGGTACAGTAGGGTAGCTGGTATAGCGCGGCGCGGCAACATTATATTTTTCTGTAAGTGCTTCTAGTATGGGCATGGTTTTGGGCTATTTAGGCGATGATTTTAACAGGCACAACTTCGGTGCGGCAACTGTTGGCGCAGGCACACGCATTGCCGGTACATTTGTTTTGCTGCCACAGATCGAGGTTTTTGATAGTTTGATCACAGATCTGCTGCAAAGCCTCGTTGGTTAAAAATGCCTGGTGCGGGGTAACAATCACATTCGGGTGAGCCATTAAACGGGTAAGCAAATCATCCTTTTGCGCATCATGGGTATGATCCTGAAAGAACAGGCCTTTCTCATTCTCGTAAACATCCAAACCTAAATAGCCTATCTGTCCCGCGTTTATTGCTAATAAGGCCGATTCTGTATCGATCAACCCACCACGTGATGTGTTAAGCAGCATAACACCCTGTTTCATTTTGGCGATGCTTTCATTGTTGATAATATGGAAGGTATCGGGCGTAAGCGGCGCGTGTAGGGATATTACATCTGATTGTGCCAGCAATTCATCCAGCGTAACCAGTTCGATACCCTGTAAACGGTCGGGTTTGTGTACGTCATAACCAATAACACGGCAGCCAAGCCCTTTAAAAACGGCGGCTGTCGCCAGGCCGATATGCCCCAAACCGATCAACCCGACGGTTTTACCGTAAAAATTGAAACCGATCAGCTCATCCAGCTTAAAATCAAAGTTAAGGCCATGCTGATGCGCCGTAATTAAACGCCTGCTGAGCGCAAGGGCTAAGGCTACAGTATGTTCGGCAATGGCTTGTGGTGAGTAGATAGGCACGTTGGCCAGCTTAATGCCACGTTTACCTGCGGCGACTTTGTCAATATGATCGGTACCTACGGAGCGTGTGGCAATGAATTTAATACCCATATCAGCCAGTTTATTAATCACCGGGGCTGAGGCATCATCATTGGTAAATATCACTACTGCATCTTTACCTTGCGCGTAAGCGGCCGTTTCAATACTTAACGGGTTTGATATAAGGGTTATATCATGTTTCTTTTGATTGGACTTTGCCAGGAATTCCTTTTCAAAAGCTTTTATACTGTAGGCTACAACTTTCATCTGTTAATTGCTTTGCTACAAAGGTAGGCCTGCGATTACAGCTAAAACATGCGTGCCGTCAGCACAAAAAATGATATTCGTCAGTTTTTCATTTTTATCAGTCGGTTCATATCCAGTATGTTTATCTGGCTGCCTTTTTTTTCTATTGATCCCTCTTCCTTAAAATCGGTTAAGGTACGGCTAACGGTTTCTGTAGCCATGCCTGCCATGGCGGCCAGCTCATCGCGTGATACTTTAAACTGCGACGGATCAGCCGATTGCTTGCTCAGGCGGATAAGTACCTGCGCCAAACGCTTACGTACCGAATTGTAAGCAAGTTCAATTAACTGTTCTTCCTTTTCGCGCACGTTGTTGGCCAGTATACGGATGAATTGCTGCCCCACATCCGGGTATTTGTTCAACAGGTTGATGGTCATGTCCTTTGGTAACAAACACACGGCTGAATCTTCTACTGCCTCGGCGGTATCGGTGTAGCTTTCGTCCAACAGCAGGGCATGTATACCCAGGTAATCTTCAGCCCGGTACATTCCGGTCAGCAGTTCACGACCGTCCTCGGCCATTTTTATGGTTTTTACGCTGCCCTCCAGCACCAGGTACAGGCCTTGCGGGGTATCGCCATCGTAATAAAGGATCTGCTTTTTCTTGATCTGCCGTACTTTACGCCCGGCTATCATCTCCCTTAATTCAGCCAGTCCCTGGCCGTTTCCGCTGGCCAGTTTCTCCAGTTTATCTATTGATTGATTGTAGTACTCCTCCTGCCGCTGTTTCTTCTTCAGTCGCGATTCAATGGCGTTCAGTAACTCGATATCGTCAAAGGGCTTGGTCAAGTAATCATCAGCACCCATCTCCATGCCCTTTCTAAAGTCTATCCGCTCGGCCTTTGCGGTCAGGAAAATAAAGGGCGTGCCTGCGGTTTCTGCGTTTTTGCCCAGCATGTACAGTACGCCGTAGCCATCCAACTCGGGCATCATAATATCGCATAATATTAAGTCAGGCTTATGCTGAAAAGCCAGGTCGACACCCGCTTTGCCGTTGTTAGCCTGTAAAACCTTGTAGCCGCTAAGCTCTAAAATCTCGGCGGTGCTTTCCCTGATGTCGTTATTATCTTCTATGATCAATATGGTTGTCATGCCTGTACCGGAAATGCTAAAGTGAATGATGTACCCTGGTTTATTTTGCTTTCAAATGCTATCCGCCCGTTCATTAAAGTCGCATAACGGGCAACAATGTTTAGCCCTAAACCGGTGCCCGGTATATTGCCGGTATTATGCGCCCTGAAAAACGCCTCGAACAAATGTTTCTGGTCGCTTTCGGGTATGCCAATGCCGTTGTCTTTTATAACGATGGTAAGCTGATAATCAGTAAGTTCAGTATTAAACTCAATAAAAGTATGTTCGCCGCTATACTTTATAGCGTTGCTGATGAGGTTGATAATGCAGTTGCGCAGTAAGCCCTGGTCAAGCCTTACCATACTGGTTGTACCGGTATGCTGGTAAACAATATTTTGTGCCTCCTTGGCTATCATCTGCATTTCCTCAGTTATCTCTTCGGCAAATTTTACAATATCAAAAGGGGTAAAAACAGGCTCTACCTTGCCTGCCTCCAGGCGCTCTAACGACAAAAAATCATTCAGAATGCTGGTTAAATTACCTATTGATGCTTTTATTTTGTTGATGTGCTTGGTAATGTTGGGATTCTCGAACTGCGAGGCATATTTCTCTATCAGCACGGCCGAAAGCTGGATAGCACTCAATGGCGTACGGAACTCATGCGAGGCCATGGATACGAAGCGGCTTTTTAACTGGCCGAGTTCCTTTTCCTTTTCCAGCGAAAGGCTGACCTCTTCTTTAGCTATTTGCAGGGCATCAACGGTTTTTTTGAGAGATAAGGTGCGCTCTTCAACCTGTTGCTCCAGGTTAGCGGCATACTCGCGCAGGCGGTCTTCGGCTTCTTTTTCGCGGCTCAGATCGTGTATAAAGCCCGTGTATATTTTCCTGCCTGAATACTGCACCTCGCTTACCCCCAGCCTGAACGGAAATACCGTACCATTTTTGCGCAAACCCTGCACTTCGCGGCCAATACCTATAATGTGTGGTTGCCCGGTACGTTGGTATCTGTTTATATAGCCGTCGTGCTGCTCCCTGTCAGGCGGGGGCATCAGCATGGAGATGTTATGCCCTACAACTTCTTCGGGCTCGTACTGAAACAGCTTACACGCTGATGGATTAATGGACTCGACCCGGCCGCGCTCATCAATGGTGATGATACCATCAATGGCATTCTCAATAATTGCGTTTAGCAGTGCGGCTTTGTCCATGCGGTTAAAATATGATATTGCGCACAAATATCATAATAAGCAAGGTTATCCTGAAATGATAACACACAGCCCGAAAAGTGACCGGGATCATTTTCAGGCCTGCTCAAGGGCGATTTTATATCGCTACCGCGTGTATCAACTGATATGATGTTGGGTTGTGGCCGGTATACTGTTTAAAAAAGCGGCTAAAATGCGAGGGTGTATCAAACCTTAATTTATCAGCCACCTCTTTTATAGATAAGTTTGCCGATATTAACCAATGCCTTGCCTCGTTAAATAACCGCTGGTGAATATGATGCAGCGGTGCCAGGCCTGTTTCACTTTTCACCACCTCGCTCAGGTACTTGGCGCTTACGGCTAACTCGTCGGCATACTCCTGTACTGTACGTTTGGTTAAATAGTGCTCGTCCGCCAGTTCCAAAAATTGTTGGGTTAATTGCACAGCCCGGTTGTTAGCGTGGCTTATCACAGTCGGCTCGGTACAAACGCGGTAACCTTGAAGCATCAGTTCAATAAAGGTGAGATATGCCATCTGCTCGTGGAAGATGCGGGTACCATAGAGTTCTTTTTCCAGCTTATCAAAAAGCTCACGCATTACTCTTAGCCGGTCAGCAGATAATTCGCAAAAGGGCGTAACCCTTTCCCCCGGGGTAATTATTTCGAGTATGCCTGCCTGTTTGATCAGGCTGCTGCTCAATAGTTTTTTATGGAATGACAGTATGGTGAGCTGCAATCCGTTAGAACTATTTTGATAATCAGGTATTTGTCCTGGTAATAGTAAAAACATGCTGCCCGCGTTAAAGTTATGTATCAGGTTGCCGGCAATAATCTCGGTATAACCTTGTTTGCCTAAAAGCAGGTGGTAATGTGTATCGTGGTAGTGGTGCTGTGCGTTTTCATTAGTATGGTGATGTATGGTCATCAACTCATCCAGGTGGCCTTTTGCGTTAACAGCCTGATTGCTGCCGGAGGCTATAATGGCTTGGGCAGATTCAGGTAGCCGGGTGTCAACAAAGTGATCTGTAAGGTAGCTTTGTTTCATATATAATATTTAGCTCAGCAAAAGAAGGAGTAATACGCATATAAGTGGTAAGCGAATTCTCATAATAAGGTAAGCCAAATGTCATACTGATAGAAATGACGACCATTGAAATGAGTTAACTCTTGCTAAAAATTCTTATATTTAAACGACTGAAAAGCCTGATTTGCAGATAATGAAAGCAAACTTAATTGCCCGCTTGGGTATAGAATTAGTGATTATAAGTTTAATAATAGCTATAACAAGTTATGCTGTGGATTTGATATTGAGTTTTAGGCGGGCAGTAAACAATGTAGTTTATATACCATTATACTTCATCGATGCGCTGATTTTTCGTACCTGGATAATTGCGCTTGGTATAATCGTATTTTATTTAGTATTTAGAAGAGTAAGCTATAACAGGTATATATTTCTAAAATGTTTTCAGGTATGTTTATTGGATACATCATTTCACCAATTGTATTTAAAGATGAAATGTCAGTAACTATAGCCAATAAAGAATTAAAGGTTGCTTTAACTTATATATTATCAGGGCTTTTTTCGGTTTTAGTAATTCAGTTGTTAATCATACCTAAATGGTTTCAAAAGAGGTATAATATTTAATGATTGTTTAGCCCCAATAGCAAAAAACAGCGCCTGCGATAAACATCGCAGGCGCTGTTACTATATTATTAAACACTATTTATATTATAAACCAAAGCTGTAAGCTACACGCAGGGCGAGCAGGTTATTGCTTTTGCCATTGTCGGTAAATTTTGAGTTACCTTCAAAGCGTACACCGGCATCAATGTAGTTGTTGCCGCCTACGTTAAACAGGTAACCTACCTGCGGCGCGTAAACAAACGCTGCTGATTTGGTTGCGCCTACATCGCTTTTGTTGGTCAGGAAAGCGGCACCGGCTTCGCCTTGTACATAAAAGTTTTGTACCGGAAAGTATTTTAAACCTGCTTTTGCCGGTATTAATTGCAAATTTTCGCCTTTAACGCCATTAATTTCTTTAGCGAAGTAGTTTTGGTAACCACCGTTAACGGTAACATATAACTGATCTTGCAGGATCGGGAAGTCAGCCTGAACTGATCCGCCTACGCTCCAGTTGTAGCTGTCTTTAAAGCTGCCTACAGGCAAACCAAAATCAGGGCCTACACTTAAACGGATACCTGAACCTGTAGTAGTTGTTTTGCCGCCATCTTGTGCGTTAGCGTTAATTGAGAATAAAGATACTATTGCAAGTGTCAGTGCACTTAATTTGATTAAAGTTTTCATCTTGATATTATGATATTAGTTGCTGTTTCAAATATTGAAACAGGTTGTTTTTTGGCAGAATCATGGAGCCGGCTTCACAATCTCCTGCCTGTTATGCTATGGCTTTTTACTTCCATAGTTTTAACATCACAAAAGTACCTCGCGATTATGGGGTGGGCAATCCCCAAACTTCGGCAGATGTAACCAATTTTTCGGTTAAGTGTCAGTAATCAGCAAGTAATAGCCATTTTGGATATAATGCATAAAAAACGCCCTGCAGTTTGATTAACCGGCAGGGCATTTCTTTATGGTATTTGATAATATCAGTAGGCCGATTCGTCGGCGCCTATATCAACCCGATTATTTACTTTGCGGGCGCCGCCGTCAATATCAAACTCACCTGTTTGTACCACATAGGTAGGCAGCCCTGCGTTTACTGATGCCGAAGTGCTGCTTAAATGCAGGTTCGGAGTCGGTAAAGTGCCTGATACGTAACCCGGGATACCATAGGTTGAATTGGCATCTAATCCGGTAGCAGTTTTAAAGGCCGCCAGGCTTGAGTAAGTGGTGCCGTTGATGCCGCCCCAGTCAAACGTTACGTTTGAAGCCGATGCCGACAGCGAATAATATTTATTATAGTTAAAGCTAAGCCCGGTTGAGGTGTAGCCTAATGATGCGATCACAACAATATTGCTGCGCGAGTGGATTATGTTGTTGATGAAGGATACGTTTGCCATATTCTGCATATGAATTTCTCCACCCCAGCCGCCTTTAGAGTAATTTTGATAAAGGGTATTATTGCTCACGGTTGAATTGATCACCTTACCGTTTGATTGGTTGGAGCCGATAAGCAACCCGGCCTCAATATTATTATAAACAAAGTTGCTGCGTATGTTTATGCCTTCGGCATTGTTATTATTGTTTTCACAGCCAACGCTAATACCGGCGTAATTTTCATAACTGGTGTTGCCCTCAATGTTAATCCATTTACCGCCATCAACATAAATACCGCCCGAGGTGGCCACCGGCGATACGCAGCGGTAAACGGTGTTATATTTTACATTGCCGTTGCGTGCAAAGTTTACGTTTGCAGGTGCGCCTGTCCATGCGTAATGCCCGGTCATGTCAATACCTATATTTTTAATATCATGTACAACGTTGCGCTCTATCAAGAAGTTCTCCACGTTGCCACCCAGGGTAAGGCCTTCGCTATAGCCGGTGTTGCAATTATAAATCTCGTTGCCGCCTACGTAAATTTGATTATAAGAGGTGGATGTGGTGCCAATTAGTACTAAAGGGTTGGCATTATCGGTACTGGTAGGTATGGCTGATGCGTTGGTAGTCCAGCCGATGTTATAAATTTTACAATTGGTGATATGCACATCAGTGCCCGAGCCGGAAATATAGATACCCGAAGCAAAGCTGCGAATGTTATTAGCTATGCGGATGTTATCTATCTTAATGTGGCTTTTGCTTGCAATGCCTATCATGGAGTTTTGCGCATCGTTGGTGGCATTTACGCCATCCAGTGTAACAATGCCGCCATTGTAATTGGTGAGCGTAATTTTTTCGCTGGCGGATGCGCCTGAGTTTGGCCAGTAAAGCCGCTCTTTGTAGGTGCCTGCCGCCACATAAATGTTGCTGCCGGCACCGTTAGTGGTTTTGTACAGCGCAGCCTGTATGGTTTTTAGCGCTGCTGCTGCTGTTAATCCGGTGTTGGCATCGTTGCCTGACGCTCCGTTAACGTAATAATTGGTAACCGCGAAAGTCGCCTTTTTTGAATCTGCTTTGGCTTCAGCCGCAGCCGGGCTTTCACTGTTCTTTTTACACCCTCCCAGAGCGATGAGTAAAACTAATAGTACTCGTAAATTTTTCATAATGGTTTATATGGTTAATTGATGAATTTAACGTTACTTACTCACCAGCTCAAAAACGGGCAGCCGGTTAAGCGGAACATCCTGCGCAATTTTTGTTGGTCCCTTTATGGTTTTTCCACGGTCGTCGCGCCATTTGCCTTTGGGCAGGTAGATGGTTTTAACACGGTTTTTATCCAGTGCCGGGGCTACCAGCAGTTTATCGCCTAACATAAACTGGCTTTTTACCTCCGCATATCCCTGAGCCGGAAACTGGTATTCCATGCTGCGTACAATGGGCTGCCCTGTTGTTGCGGATTGTTTGGCCAATTGCATAATGTACGCGGTATGCTTTGCGCGGATTATTACCGCTTGCTTAACCAGTGCCTGGTTATCTTTGCTTAATACCCGCCACGGCGCCACCGAAAACTGCATCATTGGCATCAGCGCCGAGCATTGCGCCGAGCGCACAACCAACTCCTCATCCAATTTATCCCGGCCGATAAACGAGCCGTATTCGCCGCCGCCTATCATATCGGGGCAGGTGAAGTTGTAGCCCAGCAAGCCGGCCACGGTAATATGCGGAATGAGTTTTTGCAGGTCGGCCCAGGTATGCTGCTTATCGCGCAGGCGCTGCACCAGCGGTTGGCCGGCCATTTTCCACATGGCGCGGTATTCGTTAAGCGGGTAATCCAGCCCGATTTCGCCCCACAGGCGGCTATGGTCGTTAGGCGTCGCTTTTTTAAAGGAAATAGCATCCCTGGGGTAAAAATCAGCATCACCGGCGTCAAACTTAAAACCATCTAAATGATAGGTGCTCACCATGTGGTCGAGCCTGCTTTTAAACCAGGCTTTTGCCTGCGGATTGGTAAAATCAAGTACGGCGCTGTAGCCATTCCACCAACTGATAATGGCGGGATTGACAGCTTTATCCCAATTATTCTTTTCTTTTTGATCCGCACTGTATAACAGAAGCTTTTTGGCCAACAGTTCGCGGTAAACCTCGGTGTCCGGCGATACGAACGGACTAATCCAAAGCATCACCTTAAAGCCCATTTTGTGCAGACTGTCAACCATCGCGGTAGCGTTGCTGAACCTGTCCTTCCTGAAATCAAACCTGCCGTAATAATCGGCCCAGTTATCATCTATCATCAGCACACCAGTAGGGAAACCGTTGGCCACAATATCATTGGCGTACTTTAATATGTCGGTTTGGTTTTGATTGTATACCAATTCAATCCAGGTATTGTATTGCGGGCGGCTGAACAAAAGCGTGTCGGGCAGTTTATCCTTTGTCGTGAAATGCTTCTTACTCGCATTGCTGAAGGCATCCTTCAGGTCACGGCCGGTAGAATCAATATCCAAAGCTTGGCTATCGTCTGATATAATCAGCTGATTGCCGTTTATAGTAAATTTAAAAGGTTCATCGCTCCAAATGTATCTGCCCTTTGTTGATAGCAGCAGGGGGCTGGCCTGGTTTGTACCAGTATTGGCAAATAAATCGAAAGTGTAGCCATCTTTAAAAGGCATGGTATGCGCTTCATTCACCGCCCCACCATACCAGTATTCCCCGTTTTTTATGATAATGGTGGTGTTTTGTGCAAACATGGCGTTGAACGATAACAAAAATGGAATTGCAACAATCAATTTATTCCATGATTTTTTCAGGCGGATAGACAGGTAATTATTCGTCATATAAAAAAAGGATGATGTAGAAGTATTGATTTGTTGTTCAGGGCGTAACATAAAATTGAACTAAATCCGTGGCTAAAAAAAGCGGCCGCAGTTACTGCTGCCAAAAAAGCTGTTGTGCAAACGTTTGCACTGGCTACGCAAACGTTTGTTCTATTTTAATTAAAATGGATAAACTCGCTCCGTCACAAAATTTATATACAATAAAGCTTTGGCATATCGGTACAGATTATAACTTTGGTTAATCGTTTAAGCAAGTTATTATTTGCTTAATAACCAATACAAACAATATCCATGATCAAAAAAATTAAGCGTTACGTTTCGGCATTAACTTTACTGTCCGCTTGTAGTTTGCCGGGGCTGGCCCAGCAAAATTCAGGCGAGGGAAACCTGAAATACGTTGATACCCGCATTGGCAATGTTGGCGCTTTGCTTGAGCCTACCCGGCCAACGGTACAGTTGCCCAACCAGATGATGCGCATGTTCCCGATACGTAAAGATTACCTTGACGACCAGATCAGCAGCTTCCCGTTACTGATCGTATCGCACCGTATGGGCGAGGCTTTCAGCATCAAACCAACTACCGGGGCAGTTACGGCCAAAGCATTTAATGAGCGCATGACGTACGATCATGATCTCGAGATCATTCGCCCCTGGTACTATAAAACCTACCTGATCGATCAGGATATCACGGTGGAGTATGTGCCGGGTATAAAAACGGGTATCTATAAATTCGAATTCCCGGCAAAAGGGGAGAAGAACCTGCTGCTTGGAACTTACAATGGCGATGCATCAGCCTGGAACATCAACGGAAACGAGATAACCGGAATGGAAACCTATCATGGCGACATTAAAATTTATACTTATGGCATATTCAGTCAAACGGGTACTCCGGGCATCCTGAATAATGGTATACCTGCGGCTGGCACATCAGTTAACGGCAAAAACATCAAAGCCTTTATTAGCTTTAATAATGCTGCAGGCAGTACGGTAGAGCTGAAATACGCTGTTTCATTTGTGAGCGCGGAGCAGGCAAAGGCAAATTTTGAAACAGAGTTTAAAGGCGACCGCGGATTTGACCAATTGAAGCAATCCGGCGAGCAGGCCTGGAGCAAGGTTATAAATCAGATTGACGTTAAAGGCGGTACCGAAGCGCAAAAGCGTAGCTTTTACTCAGCATTGTACCGTTGTTATGAGCGGCCTGTTAATATCTCCGAAGGGAATAAATATTATAGCGGTTATGATAAAAAGATACATGAGAGCAAACGTGCCTTTTATGTAGATGACTGGACCTGGGACACCTACCTGGCGCATCACCCGCTGCGCACCATACTTGACCCTGCGCAGGAAGAGGATATCCTGAACTCCTACGTAAACATGTATCAGCAAAGTGGTTGGGTACCTACATTCCCGGTTCTGTTTGGCGATCATGCCTGTATGAACGGTTTCCACTCAACCGTAAGTTTTTTGGATGCCTACAACAAAGGTTTGCGTAATTACGATACCAAAGTAGCTTACGAGGGGATGCGCAAAAATGCTACCCAGGCTACCATGATGCCTTGGATGAACGGCCCGAAGGGTCCGTTTTTAGAAGATTTTTATTATGCAAACGGCTACATTCCGGCCCTGCATCCGGGCGAAAAGGAAACCATACCCGGTGTACATGGTTTTGAAAAGCGCCAGGCCGTAGCGGTAACGCTTGGCGCCAGTTATGACGATTGGGCGCTGGCACAATATGCCAAAAATATAGGCAAAACAGCCGATTATAACCTGTTTATCAAGCGTGCCGATAACTACAAAAAGCTGTGGAGCGATAAGGATATGCTGTTTATGCCCAAGGATGACAAGGGCAAGTTCATCAATATCGATCCTAAGTTTGATGGTGGTATGGGGGGGCGCGATTATTATGACGAGAACAACGGCTGGACCTACCAATGGCAGGTACAGCATGATGTACCCGGATTAGTAAGTCTGATGGGAGGTAAAGAAAAGTTCGAAGCCCGTTTAGATCAGCTTTTCCGTGAGGGTTTGGGCCGCAGCAAGTATGAGCTGCAGGCTAAGTTCCCGGATTTTACCGGTATAGTAGGCCAGTTTTCGATGGGTAACGAGCCGAGCTTCCACATACCATACCTGTATAATTTTACTGATGCGCCATGGAAAACACAGAAACGTATCCGCTTTTTGCTTGATGTATGGTACAAGGATAATATTTTCGGTATCCCGGGCGATGAGGACGGCGGTGGGATGACGGCTTTTGTTGTATTTTCGTCAATGGGTTTTTACCCGGTTACGCCCGGTAAACCGGTTTATACTATTGGCAGCCCGATGTTTGAAAACGTTACGGTTGATTTGCCGAACGGAAAAAAATTCAGGCTGATTGCCAACAATGCCTCAGTTGAAAACAAATATATACAGAGCGCTAAATTAAACGGAAAGGCGCTAAACACACCGTGGTTTACACATGCTGACCTTGTTAGCGGTGGCACACTTGAACTGGAGATGGGGCCTAAACCTAACAAGCAGTGGGGAGTACAATAGTTATAAGATGATTAAAACAAGAAGTGCCGAAATGTTTTACATTTCGGCACTTCTTGTTTAGGTGTTGATTGTTAAAAGAATTTAAAGCCAACGCTTAATGCCCAAAGGCTCTGGCGCTGATCAAAGTAATTGCTTACTTTGCTTAAACCGCCTTCGTAACGCAGGTCAACAGTAATGTTGCCCACGTCAACACCGCCACCGGCCTGGAAACCAAGGGTGCTGCTTTTGTAGTTACGGAAAGCCTCGTTTACATTGTCGCCAAAGCTGCGGCTGTCGCTTAAAATAGCCGAGTAAATAGGGCCTGCAGCTAAGTGAAAGTTCAAATCTTCCTGGCCAAAGCTTTTGCCTACCAGTACCGGAATGTTCAGCGTTGTAAAACGTACTTTACCACTGTAGGTATTGTCGTCGCTTTTAAATTTACCGCCGCTGCTGCCCAGGTATAGCTCGGGTTGTAAAAACCAGTCAGAACCGAAACGCGCGAAACCACCAACCTGGTAACCCGTAATACTTGATTCATCCAGGTTATCCGCATTAATTTTTGAGAAGGTAATACCTGCCTTGGCGCCAACGGATACCTGCGCTTTTGCGCCGATGACACCAGCCACCAGCAAGGCAATTGATAATAGATACTTTTTCATTTTGTGTAAAAATTTGGTTCAACATCGATTTAGATGTTTGGTACTTAACAATAGTTTAACTGCTTTGTGTTAAATTTAACATGCGTTAACAGCAGCGTTTGTTGTTAATGATATTTTAAACACAAAAATAAATACTCACACAGCCGCGAAGATTTATCGCGCATTCATTTAATGGCGCAGCTTACTGCTGTACAAAATTGGCCAGCTCAACGGATGTTTCATAACTGGCATTTTTGTAACGGGTTATTTTGTCGTCCAGGCAAACGGTATCAATGCCGCCATCAGTGTTAGTCAGTAACAGTTTTACCCGTACGTCAGGTTCATAGGCGTTGTCGGTTTTTCGCAAGCTCTCAAGCAAGTTATTCAGGGTGTCGAGCCGGGCTTTATCGTTTATAGTTTTACTGCGCCATTTATCGGCATAGTAAGTATCAAATTTTTCGCAGCTGATTTGGAACATGGTTTCAGTTTGAAAAGATATCGCTTCAACCGTAGCGGCTTTTATTGTGTTCGCGGGTTTTGAATTTTGGCATGTGCTGAACAAAATTATAAAGGCAAGGGCTGCAATCAATCTTTTCATACTTATGGCTTATTATTTATGGCGAAAGCAATTTATCAATTTCAATAAATATTAAAAACCAGTCATCGTTAAAATGCCGGTCTGCATTTTCAAATGGATAATTTTCAGAGGAATAATATGCTTATATATTATATTTATTTCTCTAAAGTAAAATTTTCTTCTCAAAAATGCGTTTATGATGCATCTAACTAACCAAAATTAAATTACTCATTTTCTAAAATCATCACTTATGCGTTTAAAACATTTAACACCGGCATTGGCGCTGATTGTACTTGCGGCATGTAACAAATCAACACAGAATGAAGTGGCGCCTGAGTCTGCCGCCAATATTGTTGATAGCACAAATACGGAAACAGATTACTTTGCTGACGGCTACATACCGCAGGCTTGTATTGATATGACCGATACAACCGATGATAGCCGCCTGCAAACGGATGCCGTATATGAAGGAAATCATAAATGGGCGAATGGCAAAACACTTAAGATATTTTTTATTAATGGTGGCGACTATCTACAGGGCAAGGTGATGAAGTATGCCCGCAAATGGGCCGAGCATGCTAACCTGCATTTTGTAAAAACGGACAATAAGGCCGCGTCAGACCTGCGTGTTGGCTTCAAGGTGAATAATAATAAAGGTTCATGGTCATATGTCGGCACCGATGCGAATAACCACAAAGGCGAGCAAACCATGAATTTTGGCTGGTTTGACGGCAAGACCGAAGAAAAGGAGTTTAGCCGTACCGTAACCCATGAGTTTGGCCATGCCATAGGCCTTGTACATGAGCAAAGCAGCCCGGTAGCCGAAATTAAGTGGAACAAAGAAAAGGTATACGCGTACTACAAGAAGTACTACGGCTGGGGCAAGAAAAAGGTAGATCAGAACGTACTCTATAAATATCCTAAATCGGATGTACGGAATACCAAATTTGATCCGAAATCGATCATGCAATATCCTGTAGATTCAGCGTTAACGCGCGATGGTATGTCAATCGGGTACAACTATTATTTGTCTGCCAAAGACAAAGATTTTATAGGCCGCATTTACCCGGATTAAGTTTTTTAAGCAACAAAGGCGGATTATGTAAATTATCCGCCTTTGTTGCTTAATTAAAAGCTATTTATCTCGCTGGCTTGAGATAGATCATTGGCCTGCTCCCTGCTTTTGTTTTTAAAATGCTTCTGTAATGGTTAGCGGTTTGCGTTACGCCCGGGTTTGATTTTCCGTTCGTGCCCTGCTCGTCACCAAAATATACCTGTGTTTCGTTATTAATTGTCAGGTCGTTGTGTTTAAATTTATTGATATTGTACCCGTTTATAACAATGAATATCCGATTATTAACCGCACCACCCAGATGGATGGTGTTGCGTGAAGTGTAAACCGTATCAGAACTGCTGGAAATAGCTAGTGGGCCATGTTCTACAAAGTCAAGCAATTCATTATTAGCGTTAACGTAGTAGGACACCGCTTCAAAGGCAAGTGAAGTATTGTTTTTTACAACATAACTTGAGGTGCCGTTACCTACCTTAATAGCATGTGTACTTACCGAGCTGCCCGCAGTGAGCTTTACCGTATAGTTACCGGCTTTAGTGTATGCGTGCGTAGGATTAGCCTCTGTTGATGTTGAGCCGTCACCAAAATCCCAGGAATAGCTGCCGCCGTTTTTCGAGGTGTTGTTAAACGTTACCGATTCCGTTAAATAGAAGCTTGTTCTTTCAGTTGAAAAGCCGGCTACCGGATCTTTTTTACATGATGATGCCGCGATAAGCACTACGGCCAGCAAAGAGCAGATTTTTTTCATATCAGTGATAAGGATTAAATAATGCTTACAATATAGCCAAATTAATTGCAGTTTAAAGCTTTATTTTTCAGAGTATAATTTGACTTTAAAACAAAAAATGCCGCTTGATTGGAGCGGCATTTTTGTTCTTACTGATATTGAATGTAAATCGGTATCGGTTTATATTTCATAAGTTCAGCAGGGGTAAGCATACGCTTAGGCTCCTTTTTGATGTCGTTTTTGTAAAACAGCTTAAAGCCTGTAAACTGTACCGGCTCCGGGTATATCCAGTGGCGGTAGGTGCCCAGTTTAAGCGATGGTTCGCCCCAGCCATCCATATCCATCACCACTTGTACCTCAGGGCGGGTTTTAATATCTTTAGTGTTGGTAACCATTTTACGGGTAAAGCGGTGTATCACTAATATCTTAGGCGGCAGGTTATTCTTTTTAACCAAATCAGCCAAGTAATTGCTCACATAGTTGATGTCCGCCGCATCATAAGTGCCAATGCGTTTGCCCGGTTTGCTGCCATCCTTCATAGAGAATTCAGGGTCCATACCAAAGTGTACGTTAGGCATGGCCAGGTATTTCTCCAGCAAGGGCAGTTCTATCTTGATATCGCTTAGTGCTACCTGTACATCTAAAAATACCAGCGCGTCTATCTTCTTCGCCAGATAAAGTACCGTGTCAATCTGTTTAAATGGCATACGGTAACGGTATTTGCCATCCTTGCCGCCGTCACCTTGCGCTACTACAGCTATGTAGTGTAAGGCAGGTACAACCGGTGTTTTGGGGTCGGCTTTTTCCCAGTTCTTTACTTCGGTTTTTAGTTTGGCCAGCATTTGGTCGGCAGGCAGCTCGCCCAGAATGCCCATTTTTTTAGAGAACAGGTTTCCGTAAAAAGCAACTACGCGCTTAAACGGCAATACAGCTCCGGGCAGGGGATAAGCAGCCTTTTTTACCGGCCAGTAACCATTGGTATCGCCGTTAGCCAGGCGTACGTTAAGCGAATCGTACAGGGCGGTATCCAGCGGTGGGTAGGTCGATTTCTTGGTGGTATCGCCATCCTCGTTTTCGCCTTTGGCGGCTGTCAGCGAGGTTTTTGAAGCCGATTTGCCGTTACCGGTGCAGTTAGATAATAAAGTTAAAGTTGATAAACAGCATAACAATAACAGGAAGATGTGCTTTGTTCTCATGGCAGATTTAAAGGCAGTTTTATAGTTCAATTAAGTTGTAAATATAATGGAATGGTTTACCTGTTAAGCTTTTATTTTACAAAACTTGCCAAATACGCCAAGCGGCAGTTTCGGACCGGCGGTGGCCTGAAGGTACAGCTCGCCTGTTTCAAAGTTCTCCACCTGCGGATAAGCGCTTTTAACCAGATTTTCAATAATTACCGATGAAAAACCCAATGAATAGGTGTTCAGTATCAGGAAGTGTTCTTCCGGGTCGAGCAGTTGCACTACATCACGCATCATCTCTTTAATATGGTCTTCCAGTTTCCATTTCTCGCCGTTTGGGCCATGGCCGTATGCCGGTGGGTCGAGAATAATGCCATTATATTTTTTGCCGCGCTTAAGTTCGCGCTTTACAAACTTTAATGCGTCCTCAACTACCCAGCGTATATTGTTCAGGCCTGATATTTCCTGGTTCTCGTTCGCCCAGGTAACTACCTGTTTAATCGAGTCAACGTGCGTGGTTTCTGCCCCCGCGGCATTGGCAATAAGCGACGCGCCACCGGTATATGCAAACAGGTTAAGCACCTTCGGATTAGGCGTTTTAAACTTTTTAACATTGCTGCTGATGTAATCCCAGTTAACGGCTTGCTCCGGGAATATACCTACGTGTTTAAAAGACGTTAACCCGAGGCGGAATTTAATAGCCGCGTCAGGGTTTTTATATTCAATATGCCAGCGGTCGGGCGTTTTTGTATTTTTTTTTACCCACTCACCGGTGGTTGCCGAGCGGCCTTTGAATTTAATATGGTGGCGTTTTTGCCATTCGCTTTCGGGCAATGCCTTATCCCATACCGCCTGCGGTTCGGGGCGTATCAGTATCAGTTCGCCAAAGCGCTCCAGCTTCTCAAAGTCGCCGCAATCAATCAGTTCGTAATCTTTCCAGTGCGTAGGCGTAAGTAGTTGGATCATTATTAGCGATTAGAAATTTGTGATCAAAGATCAATATTAACTTTAGCCTGCAAAGGTAATGAATAGTTAATTGATTAGGCACGGTAGCGTGTTAGTTAAAATAATTGATAACTATTCACCAATCACCGCTCACTAAACTTACAACTTCTCTTTTGCCGCTTCCATAAATTTGCTGGCGAACACAAAGTCGTTTAGTTCCTGATTATCCGTATGGGCAATTTCTTTGTTTGACCCTTCCCACCATTTTTGCCCCTGGTGCAGAAACAGGATGTGATCACCAATACCCATCACGGAGTTCATATCGTGCGTTACCACTACGGTAGTGATTTCATATTCTTGGGTTAGTTCCGCAATAAGTTCATCAATCAGGATGGACGTTTTTGGGTCGAGACCGGAGTTAGGCTCATCCACAAACAAATATTTAGGTTGCATGGATATTGCACGTGCAATACCCACACGCTTTTTCATACCGCCCGAAAGCTCGGCAGGGTACAACTTATTCTTGCCTTTCAGATTTACCCTTTCCAGACAGAAGTTGGCGCGGTCAAGCTTCTCGCTTTTTGATTTATTGGTGAACAGGTTAAGCGGGAACATGATGTTCTCTTCAACCGTCATACTATCAAACAAAGCTGAGTTCTGGAAAAGCATACCTATTTCGGTACGTATCGGCACACGCTCCTCAAAACTCATTTCGGTAAAATTCTGTTCGTTAAAAAACACCTGGCCTTTGGTTGGCTCGTGCAAACCAACAATACATTTAAGCAGGGTAGTTTTACCGGAGCCTGAACCACCTATGATCAGATTATTTTTGCCCGGTAAAAATTTAGCGCTGATGCCTTTAAGTACCTCGTTGTCGCCGAATGTTTTAAAAATATCCTTTATCTCGATCATAACATTACGCGGGATATAATAAGGTCAGCAAAAAGTATCATAATACAGCTCCAAACTACGCCCTGCGTAGCCGATTGTCCAACTTCTAAAGCGCCGCCCGAGGTATAAAAGCCCTGATACGCGCAAACTGAAGTAATGATGAAACCAAAGGTGAATGATTTTACCAGCGATGCCTGTAAGGTGATGGGTAAAAAGCCATCGCGCAAGCCCAAAACGTAGTCGGCAGGCGCAATGTCGCCCGATGCGGCGCAAGCAATGTAACCACCGGCCAGGCCAAGGCATATTGATAATATATTGAGCATGGGCACCATGGTAATTCCCGCAAATATTTTAGGGGATATCAAGTAGCCCGGCGCGTTCACGCCCATAATTTCAAGGGCGTCAATTTGTTCGGTAACGCGCATGGTGCCAATCTGTGAGGCGATGCTTGAACCTACACGACCGGCCAACACCAATGCTGATATGGTTGGGCTGAACTCAAGGATGGTTGAATCGCGCGAGATGCTGCCCGCTATGGTTGCCGGCACCAGCGGACTGGTTAGCTGAAAAGCTACCTGTATAACCGCAACGGCACCAATAAATAATGATATTACGCTGATGATGCCCAGTGAACCAAGGCCTATGGAAACCATTTCGCGCATGATCTCGGCCCAGTACACACTGAACTTTTCGGGCTTTCTAAAACTTAATCGGAGTAGAAGTATATATCTGCCTAAACTGGTAAACATTAGTATCTCGGATAAATCGGGTTAAAAGTACATTTTTAATAGCAAACTGTTTTGATAACCCATTTATGGCGGCGGGATTTATGCAGTTGTACTAAAATTATGTATTAAAGCTGAAGAATGTAAAAATTGTTTTGCGCGCTTATAAATTATACCGATATACGTAAACTTACCAGGAATACAGGTATCAACAATAAGGCATCAACTATGGAAACGGATTTTAACAATATACATCATTCAATTATCAACATAGAGGATTTCTCGCTTTACTGGCGCTTTGAAGGCGAGCCATTTCCCGAACGAGACCTTAAAATGATTGAACCGCTGAGTATGCAAGGCGCTAAATTTTTAAGTGACTTTTTAAAAAACGCTGATTTACACGCAGAAGAACCCTTTAAGACGGGCTTCTTTAAAACAGTGAATTATACCAATATAACAGACGACAATGCCGTTTTTATAAAAGAATGGTTGTATGGCAAGGGAATTTCACCCGATAAAAAAGTTTATTTGATTTGGGATATGGAAACCGCAGCTATAGTTCCATTCAGGGTACTTGTTGAATACTTTGAAGATTTTTATTATCCTTCATCAGATGATTTGACGGTTTTTGATGAAGGGTTGAACTGGGCTTTACTTTTTCACCACGCGGATATATTGTTTTGGGGTGAGGGCCGATTAAATATATCATAATACTGACCTATTAGGTAATTATATAGGATTTGTAATCCCTGTTTAATCTTTACTTATTTTTTAACTTTTCATAAAACCATTTCAAAAACGGCTTGTTGCTATATTTAGAAGGCGAACCCACCACACGCTAATCAACCTTACAAATTTTTAGAAGTTCCTGTTCCGATTTAAGTTGATGCACCCTGTGAGGCGTGTTTTTTTTTGTTTGCGTTTTTTTTACAACATCTACCGTATATGAAAGAAGTATTATTGTTAAGTGATGGCTCGATCCATAGTGACCGCGCCCTGCGTGTGGCTGCCGAAGTTTCGCGGCTTGCCGGAGTGCCTTTAGTAGTGGCCAACGTGGCCGATGTTAAGGCTGGTGTTAAAGTGTTGATTTCGGGCAGGTTTGAGGAGGCGACGGAATCGCAGGAGCCGGAAAATAATGTTTATGGTGAGGAGGTGGATGCCCACGGCTTAAATGAGCAGGAACTTGCCCAACTGGTTAATCAAAGGGCGTCATCATTATTAATAAGCGGCCTTGGCAATAGTGCTACCCTGTGTTTACACAAAATACTTAGCCGTATTACCTGCCCTATGTTAGTGTTGCCAGAATACCATACGTTTAATGGTTTTAAACGGATAACCTATATGGCCGATTTACGTTATTGCCAGCTGCCTATTGTGCGGTACCTTGCTAATATGGCTAAGGATAAAGGCGCCAGCGTACACATTGCGCATTTACCAGCCAGCGGCCTGCCGCGTATGGATGAAAGTTATGCACTTGATGTATTTAACAGTGGCATACGCCGGTATGTTAATTACGAAAACCTGAAATTTAGCAACACTACCGAGCGCGACCTGCAAAAAGCAACGGATGTGATTATCAATACCATGAAAACCGACCTCCTGGCATTGGCCAACCATCAGTATCATTTCAGGGAAGTGCTACAGGGCCAACTTAGCCCGGGCGCATTGAACGCGCTGCATGTTCCGGTGCTGGTATTTCCTGGATAGGTTACCGATTCATAAAAGCAAGTATATCCGCCTCGTTACCCATAAATGCGCCGGATATACCTGCCTTTAACCCGGCCATTGCCGATGCAAAATGCCCGGCTTCTTCAATTGTAGATCCTTTGGCGCGTTTGTACAGGTAGCCGGCCATATAGGTATCGCCGCAACCGGTGGCATCTTTAAACTCCATTGGTTTATAAACCGGGATATTATGAAATTTGCCGTCGGCATAAATTACGGAGCCCTGTGTGCCCAGGGTAATCACCACTTCTTTAACGCCCATTTCGGCTAATTGCTTCGCGCCTTCATGTATATTGGTAGTGCCGGTAAGTACGGCAACCTCGTGCTCATTCACTTTTAGTATGTGTACATAGGGTAGCAACGTTGCTTTGTCCGCCCAGTCTATAGCGATCACTTTATCACCCGCCACCTCACGCAGCAAACCCTGTGCATCCAGCGAAAGGGTACCTTTGGCTGATAGCGCCTTGAATATATCCCCATCCATATCGTCAGCGAGTAAAGGACCTAAATGGTAATAGCGGGCGTTCGTATCAGCTAAATCAGCCACGGTAAAAGCATCGGCCTTTTGTAGCACCCGCTGGGTACGATGATCGGAGTTTTCGGCGTAGCTGTTCTCAAAGTAAACGGTATTCCGGCTGGGCAGCGCTGTAAGGTCGATGCCCGCTTGTTGCAAGCCTTCGGCATAAGCCATTTGCTCCTGCGCCAGGGCGGTGATCAGCTTATAGCTAACCGGCATTTGCCTTACGGCGTGCGAAAAGTAAAAGGCTGTACCGCCGGGCATATAAACCTCTTGTTGTGGGGTAACCACCTTATCGTGCGTAATGTGGCCAATGCAGCATATATCGTAGACCTTTGGATCCGTACTCATGCTATAAAGGTAAAAATAAGGTTAAATTATTGTTGCCCTACATTGTTGCATTTTCGGTAACTCTCTCTCATTTCTTTTATTGATTCATAGTTGGTTGAAATGATCTCAATATATTTCCCTGTTTTAGAATTTTTAATTTTTACCGACCTTATCTGGTTAGCCGAGGTTAACATTGTTTCCGGATGATCCATTATCTCGTCATCAAACCTTACCGTTAATTTTCGGTACTGTTTAGGTATCTTGTATCTGTTGTACAGGTCGCTCAACGTCAATGGTTGTGTGCCGGGTTTTAGTTTGATTATCGATACAATCTTTGCATTTAGGTGTTCAAACGCGTTGTAATCAGTTCTTTCTTTCAAAAACGATTGATATTCTTCATTCTTACGGTCCACAAGAAAATATCTCGTTAAAACAGGTTCACGGCCATCGCTAAAATTAACTATCCATAAAATTGGTGCTTTATACCTTGCAGTGTCTGATTGTGTTTGTTTGGCAAAGATTATAACTGGCGTGAGTAACAGCCAGAAGAGGACTAAATGCTTTATCATAATGATTAGTTTAGGTTGATTATTTATATAACTGTTAAAACAGGCCAATAGTATTGATTCCGTGTATTAAACCCTTTGATACAAGTATAATGTTTTAAGCTATATCTTAGCCAAACTATTCAACCGCAAATATAAAATCAGTCATGAAAAACGCCATCATTACCGGCGGCACCAAGGGTATGGGCCGCGCCATTACTATAGCATTGGTTAAGCAAAATATCAACGTATCCATCTGCTCGCGTAACGCTGCCGAACTGGATGCGTTTAAGACCGAATTGCTTGTCGTCAACCCCCAAATAAAGGTATTTACTACCGTTGCCGATTGCAGCATTCTCGCTGAACTGAAAAATTTTGCCGAATTCACCGAGAAAAACATGGGCTTCGTCGATATTTTAGTGAATAATGTGGGTATGTTCAAGCCTGCCGCTATACTTGATGATGATGACGAATCGTACCAAAAACAGATGGACACCAACCTGCGCCCGGCCTATGAATTATACCGTTTCTTCGGTAAAAGCATGGTTTCTGTCGGTAAAGGGCACATCTTCAACATATGCTCGGTAGCGGGGCTGCACCCCATACCCGAGGCGGGGGTGTACAGCGTAACAAAGTATGCTTTGGTAGGTCTTAATGAGGTAATGAAGCTCGAGATGCAGCCACACGGTGTAAAGGTCACCGCAGTAATTCCGGGGTCAACGTATACCGACTCATGGAAAGGCGCAGCGGTTGATACCAACCGGATGGTTTTACCCGAAGACGTTGCATCAGCCATTACAAACATATTAAACATGAGTAATGGCGCGAACGTTGACGAGATCATCATCAAACCAACCTTCGGCCAGATTTAGAGACAAACTAACTGACAAAGCAATGGAAAAGAAACTTTATCGCGATGAGCTCCGCAAAAAAATTGGCGGTGTTTGCGCTGGCTTAGCCGACTACTTCGGCGTTGATGTATCAATAATCAGGGTGTTATTTGTAATCACCTTTGTGGTAAAAGGCTTTGGCGGCCTGTTATATGTAATACTTTGGATAGTATTGCCAAAACGGAACGAGTTTTTTGATCCGACGGTAAATTACAACATACCTCCGCAGGATCCTTTTAATCCTTTTAAAACCGCCCCTGAGCCTAACTTTACCATGCCAAACTTTGATGCCGGCAAGCCATTCGGCAGCGCGCCGCCGGTAAAGAAAAGCTCAAGTGTAGGCGTTATAACCGGCGCTATATTGATCATCATCGGCGGTGCCTTTTTGCTTGATGAATTTAATCTGATACCTGAAGTTGATTTTGATGTGCTTTGGCCATTGCTGCTGGTAGGTGCCGGTGTTGCCTTCATACTGTCGGGCGCTAAAAAACAGCCTTGGGAGCAAAAGGACTGGAACCAGCCTGCCGCTGAGCAGTCTGCCACCGCCGAGCCGGAAAAGAAAGCTGAACAAAATACTAACGATAACCCTCCAACTGTATAAGCCATGAGAAGCGATAAACTGATGACAGGCTTAGTGCTTGTTTTAATAGGCGTAGCCTATTTGTTGGCACACTTTGGATATGCCGATATACACTGGATGAACTTTTGGCGCCTTTGGCCTATATTCCTGGTAATTGCAGGTGTTAACCTGATTTTTGCCAACAATAAATCGGGCATGGCAACGGCCATAAAAGCCATTGTTTTGGTAGGTGGTTTAGCGGTTATATTATTTGCCGATACAGGCAGCCGTTATTTTTGGGAACCACGTAACTTCCGTTATAACCTGGACGAAAAGGGCTGGCACCGTAATGATAACGACGACGATGATGACGACGGCGACGATAATGGTCGCGACATTGTTAAGGTAGAAGGTAACAGCAACTTTAAATACAATTATTCGCCGGATATTAAGATAGCGCAATTGAATATAAGTGGTGGAGCGGCTACTTATAAGTTAGAGGACTCCACGTCATCAGCTGAATTGTTTAGCGCTTCAACCAAAGAGTTTTTAAACCGATATGAATTTACCAACAGCAAAACAGATTCTCTCGCCGTTTTAAACTTCAAAATGCGAGATGGTAAAGGTAGAAATGGTTTTAAGTGGGATAGCGATCATGCAAATCAGGCCAATTTTCGTTTAAGCACACTGCCGGTGTGGGATATCAATATAAATAGCGGAGCTTCTGAGATCAATTTTGATTTGTCAAAATTTAAAGTACGTAAGTTAGACATCAACGCCGGAGCGGCATCATGTGAAATTAAATTAGGTATGCCACTGGCTACTACAAATGTTGATGTTTCCGCAGCCGCCTCCGAAGTTAAATTTAGAGTTCCCGAAGGCGCTGCTTGTAGCATTATTACGCAGTCAGGTCTATCTCAAAATAATATTGATGGCTTTACCAAGGTTGGTGATAACCGCTACGAAACGCCCGGCTTTGCATCAGCCAAAAACAAGATGTACATCAAAATGAAAGGCGGTATATCCGACTTTAACGTGAGCAAATATTAATTCCTTTTCACAATTGCTATATAACAATCGCTAAGCCGGCCTAAATAGGTCGGCTTTTTTGTATTTTTGACTGATGAACCTTGAACCAATTCCATTAAAACCTTATCTGGCCAAACGCATAGCCGCTACGCTAATTGATTATGTAATTTTCTCCCTTATCACGGGCGTTTACGTTTGGGCATTCAATGAAAATCCGGATTCCGGTGGTTTGCGGGTAACGGGCGCGGCAGTTATACCTGTCATTATAATGTGGTTTTTATATTTCCCCCTAACCGAAGGGCTTAGCGGCGCTACTCCGGGGCATGATTTTATGAAACTGAAAGTGGTGTGTGCCAACGGTCGCCCCATATCATTCTCAACCGCCCTCAAAAGGCGGATATGCGATATTATCGATCTGTCCACGTACGGTGTTGTGGCGATCATCTTAATATTAAAAACATCGAAGCATCAACGCCTGGGCGATTTACTGGCAAATACTATCGTTATCAGAAAAGCGGATTTCAAAATATCACCAAAACCTGTATTTTGATTCCTCAATGTGTAATGCCGTTACTTAAAGCTTTGTTATTACCTTTGCGAGGGTATAGCATCACACTATGAAAAAACACTTCGATATAACCGTCAGCGGTAAAGTGCAGCATGTTTTCTACAGGGCATCAACCAAGGCCGTGGCCGATCAGTTGGGCGTTAAGGGCTTTGTGAAGAACCAACCCGACGGTAGTGTTTTTATTGAGGCCGAGGCGGATACACTTACACTTGATATGTTTGTTGACTGGTGCAAAGAAGGCCCTGAGGATGCCACCGTTACCGCCATTGAAACCCATGAGGGTGAATTAAAAAACTATCGTAATTTTGAGGTTGTAAAAAAATCGGGCGCGCAGGCGCAGGATTAAAAGCCATAGTCATTGTCAACTGCTAAAAAATTTGCCGGGCAAACCGCCGTTTATGGTTTAACCACCATACTGCCACGCATACTCACGTTCTTTTTAACGCCTGTATACGTAAAAACGTTCACTACCAGTACCTATGGTATTTTAAATACCATGTACAACTGGACCACGCTGCTTAACCCGCTGCTGGCCTTCGGCATGGAGACGACCTATTTCAGGTATCTGAACAAGCATCCCGAAAAAAAACAAAGTGTGTATGATAACTCCTTCGGGGTTATTTTGCTGATGATTGGCGTGTTGCTGTTTGTAACACTGCCCTGGGTAAACCACCTGGCGGCATGGATAGCCATTGATGATAAAACTCCGGTATCTGAATACGCGCTTTATATAAAACTATTCATCACCGTAATGGCGCTTGATGCCATTTGTGTGGTGCCTTTTGCCAAGATACGCGGCGAAGGCCGGCCGGGTAGGTATGGCTTTATAAAGGTTGCCAACATCCTCATATTTGTTGGGCTTAACCTGTTCCTGATTTTTGGCATACCGTTTATAATTGATAACGGCTTGCCCGGCGCAAACTGGATGGCTGGCTGGTATCGGCAGCATTGGCTGGGTTATGTGTTCATCTCAAACCTGGTAGCCAGCAGCGTAACCGTGCTGATGGTGCTGCCCGAGCTGCTTAATTTTAAACTGCGTTTTGATAAGCAGATGCTGGGCGAAATGTTAAGCTATAGCTGGCCGGTTTTAATTGCCAACTTTTCTTTCATCATTAATGAGAATCTGGATAAGTTGCTGTTAGGCAAACTGCTGCCTATTGATACAGCCAGCGAACAGGTGGGTATTTACACGGCATGTGCTAAAATATCAGTGTTCCTGAACATCTTTATCCAGGCGTTCAGGCTGGGGGCGGAGCCTTTCTTTTTCAGCAGCGCTAAAAACAAAAATTCGGGGCAGATATACGCCCGCATCATGAATTATTTTGTGATCGCTATTTGTATCATCTTTATCGGCATTATAGCTAATATTGAACTACTTAAGTATTTTATTAAGGCGAAAGGCATTGTGCAGCGCGATCTGTACTGGTCGGGCCTGCGGGTAGTACCCATACTATTGTTTGGTTACCTGAGTTTGGGTATCTACATGAACCTTTCCGTATGGTATAAACTGTCTGACCAAACTAAATACGGCTTGTACATATCAGGTATAGGCGCTATTGTAACCATAGTTTTAAATGTGATCTTCATTCCATCATACAGCTACATGGCCTCAGCATGGATATCGTTACTGGCCTATACGCTGATGGCTGTGTTATCCTACGTATGGGGGCAAAAAAATTATCCCATCCCGTATAACCTCAAAAAAAATCTGGCTTACATATTAACTTCGGCGGTAATTGTTTACCTGTCGTTCGTGGTATTTAGCCGTAACATTTTTGTGGGTAACGCCCTTTTGATTGTTTATGGCGCAACCGCCATTTATTTTGAACGTAAAGAATTATTGAGCATATTTAAGAGATGATCGTACGAGTAATTAACAAGTCGGCCAACGCGTTGCCGGCTTACGAAACTTTGCATGCCGCCGGTATGGACCTCCGTGCCGACCTGCAGGAGCCTGTAACATTAAAACCATTAGAGCGTCAGCTGATACCGACAGGTTTGCACATTGAGCTGCCCGAAGGTTTTGAGGCGCAGATACGCCCGCGCAGCGGTTTGGCGTTTAAGTATGGCATCAGCATAGTAAACTCTCCTGGTACGGTTGATGCCGATTATCGCGGCGAGATCAAGGTGCTGCTGGTAAACCTGTCCAACCAGGATTTTGTGGTAAACGCCGGTGAGCGCATAGCCCAGATGGTGGTTGCCCGTCACGAAAAAGTAGAATGGCAGGAAGTAGAGCTGCTGAATGAAACAAGCCGCGGTACCGGCGGTTATGGGCATACCGGTATAGGTTAGGCAATAATCAATGAAGAAGCTTTTTATTATCATACTGCTGTTGCCCGTTGCGGCTATTGCCCAAAGTAAAAAAGGGGCAAAGGCTAATGGCGTGGTAATGGTTGTGGGCAAACCCATGACCTCGTTAGACAGTATAATGGTGAAACAGCTTTTTTTTTCAGCCATCCGCGAAAAAACTATCGAGAACTTTACCCTTGCGGCAGATCTGTTTAACCGCTGTTTACAGATAGACCCGGCGAATGATGCCGCGATGTATGAGCTTGCCGCGTTGCGTAAAACCCAGAAACGTGAAGGCGATGCAAAGGTATTACTGGAGCGCGCCGTTACCGTTAACCGCGAAAACGAATGGTACTGGGTCGCCTTGGCTGATAGCTATCAAAAAACCAATGACCTGGGTAAACTGGAGAACGTGTATAACGAGCTGATCCGCATTAATCAAAAGCCCGATTATTATTTTGATAAGGCCAATGCGTATTTTCTGTTAAAAAAATACAACGACGCATTGGCAGTGTATAACCAATTGGAAGGATTGACCGGTTTAACCGATGACCTGCTGATTAATCGCCAAAAGGTCTATCTCAAGCAAAATAAGCTGGATAAGGCCACAGCAGAACTGGATACCATGATAGCGGCTAACCCTAACGAGCTGCGTTATTACCTGCTTCAGGCTGAATTGTATAATTCAAACGGTTTTAGCGATAAGGCGCTTAAGGTGTTGGAGCAGGCGGCCAAGGTTAACCCTAACAATGGCATGCTGCACTTAGCGCTGGCCGAAATTTATCGGGATAAAAAGGATATTGACGGCAGTTTTAAGCAATTATCAGTTGCGTTTGCCAGCGCCGATGTGGACGTTAACCAAAAGATCAAGATCATTCTGAGTTATCTGCCCAAGCTGCAGGAACCTGCCGCCCGTGCCAGCGCCCTCGAATTGAGCCGCATATTGGCCAATACCCATCCTGACGATGCCAAGGCCCAAGCGCTTTATGCCGATATGCTGGTGCAGAACGAAAAATACGCCGATGCCAAGCCATTATTTCGCAAGGCTATCCAATTAAGTAAGGATAATTATGCCGCGTTTGAACAGTTGGTGCGTATCGAGCTATCAGAAAATAAGTTAGATGATGCCATACGCGACGGCGAAGAGGCCATGAGCTACTTCCCTAACCAAGCCTGGATGAATTACCTGCTGGGCTCGGCTTATTATCAAAAGCAGAATTACTCTAAAGCGTTAAGTTATTTAAAAAATGCCGCCGCGCTTAATACGGACGATAATAACCTGGCTGCTTATGTATATTCTGTTTTGGGCGATTGCTTTCACGAATTAAAAAACAGTAAAGCATCGGATGACGCATATACCAAATCGCTCACCTATAACCCGGATAATGCGTACACGCTGAACAATTATGCGTACTATTTATCGTTAAGAGGAGAACAGTTGGATAAGGCCGCTCAAATGGCCAGGCGTGCCAACGAGTTGCAACCCAATACCGCCTCGTTTGAAGATACTTATGCCTGGATACTGTTTAAACAAAAAAAGTATGCCGAGGCAAAGGTGTGGATAGAGAAGGCGCTGGTGCACGATAAAAATAATAGTGCGGCACAAACAGAACATTATGGCGATATAATGTTTTATTTAGGCGATACCGAAGCTGCTGTGCAAAACTGGAAAAAAGCGAAACAGAATGGCAGCAGATCGGCAGTGTTAGAGCGAAAGATCAATGAAAAAAAATACGTGGAATAAAATATTAGTAGTAGCCTTTGGTTTGCTGGTTTTTGCAAGCTGTAAGTCTAAAAAGCAGGTGGTGGTAAACCGTAATGCAACAGCAACGGTGAAACCCGCGAGTGATGTAGAAACAAGGCTGGCTGCCATCCGTTCAAGGCAGCTTACCTTCAATACCTTTTCGGCCAAGGCCAAAACGCAGCTGAACATTAACGGTAACAATCAGGATGTAACCCTCAACATCCGCATCAATCGCGATAAAAAGATATGGGTATCGGTAACCGCGCTGTTAGGCGTTGAGGTTGCCCGTGCATTGATAACGCCTGATAGTATACAGGTGCTGAACAAGTTTCAGGGCGTGTATCTGAAAAAGCCGTTCAGCTACATACATAAGTTTGCCAGCAGGCAAATTGATTATACTACGCTGCAATCACTGCTGGTGGGTAATGCCATACCAAAACTCCTTAATGAAGATATTACATTTGAACCTTCGGCAAATAACATAACCGGATCGGGCAAACTGGGTGAGTTGGTGTATAAGCTTGTTTTAGGGTCTGATATGCGGGTAACGCAAACCAGTTTGGCTAATGAGCAATTGCAGCAATCGTTACAGGTAACCAACAACGTTTTCATCCAAACAGCCGATAATAAAGTGGTGCCATCGCAAATTGATATCGCATCTGTTGTGAAAAAACAAAAAATACAGGTTAATTTGCGTTACAATAAAGTTGAGTTTGACCAGCAGCTCGATTATCCTTTCAGCATTCCTGACAAGTATTCGCCCGCTGCCGATTGATCCTTTAAATAAGCTTAATGAAATTATTCAGACTATTATTAATCTTTATCAGTACCTGTGTAGCGGTAAATTCGTTTGCGCAAAGCAGTGCCGAACTAAAGCGACGCAAAGAAAAGCTTAATGACGAGCTTGCCGAGCTAAACCGCGAATATGATAAGGTAAGGAAGGATAAAAGCGTTTCCATTAAGCAACTGAACATCCTGAGGGCACAAATAAACCTGCGCGAGGATAAGATCAAAACGATCAACAGTGAGGTGCGCAACCTGGATAACCAGATATCAGAAAACACAAACACCGTACATACCCTGCAAGGCCAGCTGGATCAGCTGAAAAAGGATTACGCCGGCATGGTGCTGTTTGCTTATCATAATAAAAGCGCCTACAACAAACTGATGTTTGTTTTTGCCGCTAATGATTTTAACCAGGCTTATAAACGGCTTAAATATTTACAGCAATTTGGTAACTATCGCCAAAGGCAGGCCGAGTCAATACAAGGCACGCAAAAGGATCTGGGCATCAAGATCAATGAGCTTGACCGTACCAAAAAAGAAAAACGCACGTTGCTGCAGGATCAGGAAAGGGAAAAGCAAAACCTGGACAAGCAGCGCTCAGATCAGGCTGTAGTAGTAAGTAAATTATCAAAGCAGCAAGGTTACCTTAAACAGCAGCAGCGTACCAAGAGCAAGCAGATCAGCGCGATAAACAGGCAGATATCGTCGGCCATTCGCCGGGAAATTGCGGAGGCAAGGCGTAAGGCCGAAGCTGAAGCCCGCGAACGCGCCGCGGCAGAGCGTGCCCGTGCAGCGGCAGCCGAAAGGGATAATAAACCCGCGCCTGTTGCAGCCAATAAGCCTAAAGAAATTACCAAAAGCTCCAGCAATAGTGAGGTGTTGAACTCCACACCGGAAGCGGCCCGCCTTTCAAACGACTTTTTAGGTAACCGCGGAAGTTTGCCATGGCCTGTAGCCAACGGCACAATAACACAGGGCTTTGGTACGTATTATATAGAAGGCATTAAAACCGAGAACACCGGTTTGGAGATACGCACTGCCGGCGGCGCTGCGGCAAGAGCGGTGTTTAGTGGTGAAGTAACTACAGTAGGTAACATAAGCGGAACTTATGTAGTTATTATTAGGCACGGTGAGTATTTTACGGCATATTCTAATTTACGCTCTGTAAGCGTGGCGAAGGGTCAAAAGGTAAGCACTAAGCAAGCTGTTGGGGTTGTAGCCACAGATGGTGCTACCGGCGAAACGGTATTGCACTTCGATTTATACAAAGGCCAAACTCCGGTGAACCCTAAAATATGGCTTGCGCCTGATTAAATAGGAAATTATATAAGATAGTAATTGTATATATTTGTACGCTAATTGAATATCATGCACAATTCAGTTTTTTTGTTTTTGAATATTGGTACGGGCGAACTGATGCTGATATTTTTTGTGGCGCTGCTTTTATTCGGCGGCGATAAATTACCGGGCCTGGCCAAAAGCCTGGGCAGGGGCATCCGCGATTTTAAGGATGCATCGGAAGATGTGAAGCGAGAGATAAATAAGCAGATCAATAACTTTGACGATGATAAGCCGGTAAAACCAAAACAACTTGCTGCTACCGAGCCCAACGAAGAAAATACTACAGTTGCCGAAATAACTGAAACTACTAACAACCATAAACCTGAAAATAACGTAGATACTGAAACAGAAGTTGCTGCCAACCATGCTGATGATAACAGCGCGGATGAGCAACCCGAGGTTAAAACGCCTGATTTTAGCAGGCCGGCCAATACGTTTGAATACAAAGGTTAATTACACAGAATTATTTATCATACTATAAAAATTAAAGATCATGGGATTAGGAACACCGGAAATTATTGTAATCGTTGTGGTGATCTTGTTACTGTTCGGGGGTAAAAAAATTCCTGAACTTATGCGAGGTTTAGGCAAGGGTGTTAAGGAGTTTAAAGATGCGAGCAACAATCCATCTGATGACAATGTTACCGCTACGCATACCAATGAGCATACTAACACTACCAAAGCTAACTCATAACGTTTGCTAAAGTTGTTCGCCCACATGGCGAGAAAAGGTATTTAAAACTTATCTGTTGATAATTGCATATTCAACGGATAAGTTTTTTATTTTAGCCCCATGGCTAATTTCTATTCCTCTTTAACTGAAATAAAAAGTAAGTTGAAAAGCGGAGGGGTAACAGTTGAAAAACTTGTTGCCGGGTATCTTGATCAGATTAAAACTTACGCGCACCTTAACGCCTTTAATGAGGTGTTTGCTGATGAAGCCGCTGCGCAGGCCAAACAGGTTGATGAACGTATAAAGCAGGGTGTAGCAGGCAAGTTGGCCGGTATGGTTATCGCCATAAAAGATAACATCTGTTACGAAGGCCATAAGGTTTCGGCCTCTTCAAAAATCCTTTCTGATTTTACTTCTATCTTCTCGTCAACCATAGTTAAGCGTCTGCTTGCTGAGGATGCGGTAATTATTGGCCGTTGCAATTGCGATGAATTTGCCATGGGTGCCGCTAACGAGAATTCATACTACGGCCCTGTTCATAACTTTGCCGATACTACCCGTGTTTCGGGTGGATCTTCAGGCGGTTCGGCTGTGGCTGTGCAGGCTAACATGTGCCATGCCGCTATCGGTACCGATACGGGTGGCTCGGTAAGGCAGCCTGCTTCATTTTGTGGCATGATAGGCTTTAAGCCTACCTACGGCCGTATATCCCGTCATGGCATCATCGCGTACGCGTCATCGTTTGATCAGGTGGGGCCTATCACCCGTTCGGTTGAAGATGCTGCCCTGCTATATGAGATTATGGCCGGTGCCGACGAGTATGACAGCACACTGTCGCGCAAAGCGGTAAACGCCGCGCCGGTAGTTGCCGATTCATCAAAAAAACGCATAGCATACCTACAGGAGGCGGTATCAAGCAGGGGAGTAGACACTGAGGTTAAAGCCGCGCTGGTAAATACCATCGATAAACTGCGCGCCGACGGCCATACCGTTGAGCCCATCAGCTTTGAATACCTGGATTACCTGGTACCTACCTATTATATATTGGCCACGGCCGAGGCATCATCAAACCTGGCGCGTTATGACGGCGTGCACTATGGCTACCGTAGTCCGGAAGCCACTGATTTGCAATCCACCTACAAAAAATCACGCTCCGAAGGTTTTGGCAAAGAGGTAAAACGCCGCATTATGCTGGGTACCTTTGTACTAAGTGCGGGCTATTACGATGCTTATTATGCCAAGGCACAAAAAGTACGAAAACTTATCCGCACTAAAACTGAGGAGATACTTAACCAGTACGACTTTTTATTAGTGCCTACCGCGCCTGAACCTGCGTTTGAGATAGGTAAGGGCGAAACAGACCCGGTGCGCTCATACCTGGCTGATATATTTACAGTACAGGCCTCACTGGCAGGTGTACCGGCGATATCATTACCCGTGGGCAATAATAGTAAAGGATTGCCGTTAGGTTTACAATTGTTAGCCAAGCATTTTGCAGAGCAGGAGCTATTCAACTTCGCTGAATATTTCCTCAAGCTATAAAAAATTAATACTTTAGTAAATTGCGTAACTGTGCGCCATTACTAACCGTATAAAAATCCCTAACGAATGAAGAGATTATTTACGTTTTTTATCTGCGTTTTATCCATACAGCTTGTAAAAGCTAATTCCCTCGACTCCGGCAGGTATAAATTTTTAAGCATAGCTTCTACAGGCTATCATCAACAACGAGACACTATTATTGTGCCAATAGCGGCACAGGTGATCCCGCCCGCCAACCAGGAGTTCAGCATATTTAAACGCCGCCTCGATTCCGTTCAGAAAGATATACAGCTTGATTACAACGAGTATGTGCAAAGCTACATTGATGCCTATACCCGCCGCAGGGGTGGTATGGCTGATGTAATTGGCAAATCTCAATACTATTTCCCTATCTACGAAAAGGCTTTCCGTGATATGGGGGTACCCGAGGAGATGAAATTTCTTTCTATCGTAGAGTCGGAGCTTAACCCCAATGCGGTTTCGCGTGTAGGCGCTACAGGGCCATGGCAGTTCATGTTCGCTACAGCCCGCCTGTACGGTTTGTCAATGGATAATTATGTGGACGATCGTAAAGACCCTATACAGGCCAGCTATGCAGCGGCAGCTTATCTGCGCGATGCCTACCAGGAGTTTGGCGACTGGCTGCTTGCTATAGCTTCATACAATTGCGGCAAGGGCGCGGTAACCCGTGCCATTGAGAAAGCAGGGGCTAATGATTTTTGGTCGATACGCCCGTATCTGCCTGCCGAAACCCGTGGCTACGTACCCGCGTTTATTGCCATGGCCTATGTAATGAATTATTATAAACACCACAATATAACACCGCAAGCCTGCAACTTTTCCATAAAAACCGATACTGTAATGGTTAACAAGTTTGTACCGCTGCAAGGTATTGCCAAAGTGCTTGACGTGGATATGAGAGAGCTTTGCCTGCTTAACCCGGCTTATAAAAAGCAGATTGTAAACGGTACAGCGCAGGCACCGCGCCGTTTGGTGATACCGCAGGCGGCAAAAGAAAATTATGCCGCTTTATATGAAGCCCTGAACGGCGCGGGCTTTAACGCCCCGGTTAAGGTACGTTATGCTGGCAATACAGCTAATGAGGGCGGCGAAGATGCAGAAGCTTCACCGGTTAAAGCCACCCGCCATAAAGTACGCCGCGGTGAAACGTTAGGCGCCATTGCTGACCGTTATGGCGTAGAGGTGCAGGATATCAAGGTATGGAACAATTTGCGCAGTAACCGTGCGGTAACAGGCCAGGTGTTGCGTTTAACCGCACCCGAGCAGGCTGCCCCAATAAAGTCGTCAAAAAAAATAAAGGAATTTGTAACCTACAAAGTAAAGCGTGGCGATACCCTCAGCGAAATTGCCGCTAAGTTTGAAGGAGCCTCAGTTGAAAAAATAAAAGAACTTAACGGTTTAAACAAGGGCCGTATACAACCCGGAATGACGCTTAAGATAAGCGGTGTTTAAATATAAAGCTCTCATTATCAATCGCTCAAAATAATACTTGCGGCGCTCGCTAAAAGTATTGTAATTTTGGCCCATTGACCTTCAATTTGAGATGATGAAAAAACCCAACCGTAAACAGGATGCCCTGGATTACCATGCCAAGGGCCGTCCCGGTAAAATTCAGGTAGTTCCAACCAAGCCAACCAATTCTCAACGCGATTTAACAATGGCTTACTCGCCCGGAGTAGCTGAGCCATGCTTGCGTATAGCCGATAATACCGAAGATGTTTATAAATATACCGCCAAGGGTAACCTGGTAGCGGTGATAAGTAACGGTACCGCCGTTTTGGGTTTGGGTAACATTGGGCCTGAAGCCAGCAAGCCGGTTATGGAAGGTAAAGGCCTGCTGTTTAAAATTTATGCCGATATTGATGTGTTTGACCTGGAGCTGAACGCCAAATCGGTTGATGACTTTGTTAATATAGTAAAAGCGCTTGAGCCAACCTTTGGCGGTGTTAACCTGGAAGATATATCGGCGCCCACCTGTTTTGAGATAGAGCGCAGGCTGAAAGCCGAGATGAATATCCCCGTTATGCACGATGATCAGCACGGCACGGCCATCATATCCGGCGCGGCATTGATGAACGCTTGCGAGATACAAGGTAAAAAACTCGATAAAATAAAGATGGTAGTAAACGGCGCAGGTGCCGCTGCCATATCATGTTCTAAAATGTACCTTTCATTAGGCGTTAAAAAAGAGAACCTGGTGATGTTTGACATCAATGGTTTGCTCACGCCTGAGCGTACTGACCTGGATGATATCCGCCTTGAGTTTGCTACCAACCGTACCGATATTAAAACTTTGGCCGAAGCCATGAAAGGTGCCGACGTTTTCGTAGGCCTATCGGCAGGTAACGTGGTGACGCCGGATATGCTGAAGGCGATGGCTAAAAACCCTATCGTGTTCGCCATGGCCAACCCTGAGCCGGAGATCAATTATGATCTGGCTGTTGCCGCCCGCAAGGATATTATTATGGCTACCGGCCGTAGTGATTTTCCTAATCAGGTAAATAATGTATTGGGTTTCCCTTATATCTTCCGCGGCGCGCTTGATGTGCGCGCAACCGCCATTAACGAGGAAATGAAGATTGCCGCGGTACACGCTATTGCCGAAATGGCTAAAAAGCCGGTGCCCGAAGAGGTTAATCTGGCTTATAACTTAACTAACCTTAAATTCGGTAAGGATTATATCATCCCTAAACCGATGGATCAGCGTTTGATCACTGAGGTATCTGCCGCGGTGGCGAAGGCCGCTATTGAGTCGGGTGTAGCCCGTGCGGTAATAACCGACTGGGACGCCTATGCTGAAGAATTACGTAACCGCTTAGGCGGTAACGACAAGGTGCTGCGTAACCTTACCAGCAAGGCCAAGCAAAACCCTAAACGCGTGGTATTTGCCGAAGCGGATACTTATAAAATATTGCGTGCCGCGCAAATTGTTAAGGACGATGGTGTTGCACAGCCTATTTTATTGGGTAATGCTGACAAGATAAAACAGATCATTCGTGATAATGACCTTGATTTGGACGATGTACAGATCATCGATCCGCGCGAAGGTAAGTGCGAGAGATTTGAAGAATATGCCCAGTATCTCTACAAAAAACGCCAGCGCCGTGGCATAACCTTGCTGGAAGCGCGCAAAGCCATAACCGACCGTAATTATTACGGTGCCTGCATGGTACAGTTTGGTGAAGCGGATGCGCTGATCTCAGGCCTGACAAAAAACTATGCGACCACTATAAAGCCTGCACTGCAAATTATCGGTATTGAGGATGGTGTTAACCGCGTAGCGGGCATGTACCTGATGGTTACCCCTAAAGGCCCGGTTTTCTTTGGTGATACCACCGTAAACGTCGATCCAACGGTTGAGGAGCTGGTTGATATTACCGTGCTGATTGAGCGTACGGTACGCCAGTTTAGTGTCGAGCCAAGGGTAGCCCTGCTTTCATATTCCAACTTTGGTTCAAATGATGGCGAAGTGCCTGAAAAGAGTCGCAAGGCAGTGAAGATGCTGCATCAAAAATATCCGGATATGATAGTGGATGGCGATGTACAGGCGAACTTTGCCCTGAATGCCGACTTGTTAGCGGATAACTTTCCGTTCTCTACCCTGAACGGTAAGCCGGCCAATACGCTGATATTCCCTAACCTGGAGTCGGGTAACATTGCTTATAAATTACTGCAGGAGCTTGGTGGCGCAGAGGCTGTTGGGCCTATATTGCTGGGCATGAAAAAACCGGTACACGTGCTGCAACTGGGCAGCTCGGTTCGTGAGATTGTAAATATGATTACCATAGCGGTTATTGACGCGCAGGAGAAAGAAAAAACGGCCGCCCAAACCTTATCAAAACGCAAATAAATGTACGCTTACATAAGTGGAAAGCTCACTTTTAAAAATCCGGCTTACGTAGTGGTTGAAGCAGGTGGTGTGGGTTATCACATCAACATTTCGCTGCATACTTTTTCGCAATTGGAGCACGAAAGCATTAAACTTTTTACGTGGCTGCACGTAAAAGAGGATGCCCATACATTGTATGGTTTTGCTGAAGAAGGAGAAAGGCGTTTGTTTCTGCATTTAATTTCTATATCGGGCATCGGGCCTAACACGGCACGCATGATGCTGTCATCCATCACCCCGGATGAAATACAGGCAGCAATTGTTAACGGTGATGTATCGCTTATTCAACGCATTAAAGGCATAGGCCCAAAATCGGCGCAGCGTATTGTGCTCGAGTTGCAGGATAAGCTGCGTAAAGAAGGCCCGGATACTTTAACCCGTGTAGTAGTGAATAAAACCGTTAAGGACGAAGCCCTTACAGCGTTGGTGACGCTTGGTTTTGCGCGTAATGCTGCCGAAAAGGTGATCGATCAGGAACTGAAACGTACAAGTGACGAACTTACAGTGGAGCAGCTTATAAAGTTTGCTTTAAAAAGTTTATAATTGACCGGCGCAGGCTTACTAATTAAAAGCCTGCCCGGTTTTTTTTCTTTTCTCCCTTAATAAGTTAAAGCTGAAGATTTTTTATGGGCATTGCTATTTAGTGAGTGTAAAAAGTGCATAAATTACCGATTATTTAAGCGTTACTTTTGAAAGGGACTTTTACCGGAAAATTTTTTCTATGCGTTGCTTTGTGCTGCCTTTTTGGCGGGCTTGGTAATGTATTTGCCCAGCAGAAACCGGTAAAAAAAGATAGCGCTAAAGTACGTGTACCTATCAAGGCACCGCAATCCCGTTCAAAAAGATCGCGTGAGGGCTATTTCCTGCCCGATCCGCCTAACCTGGACCGCAGTGTGGAGTATGATCCGGTAAGTAATCAGTATGTACTTATTGAGCGGGTTGGTAATTTGCTGCTGCGCCCGCCGCGTTATATCAGCTTTGCTGAATACCTGCGTCTTACGCAAAAGGAATCTATCCGTCAAAACTTCCGTTCGTCTGCTGATCAGTATGCTTACGATTCGCAGCAGGAAGGCTTTGTGCCACGTATAAAAGTACGCGGCCGAACGTTTGAAAAAATATTTGGCAGTAACGAGATCAGTATTAAACCGCAAGGTTCGGCGGAGATGATCATGGCCGGGCAGATCAACAAAAATCAAAATCCATTATTCAATTCGCGCCAACGCAGCCAGTTTAATTTTAATTTCGATCAGCGCATACAACTCAACGTAACCGGTAATATTGGCGACAGGCTCAAAATTACCACCAATTATAATACCGATGCCCAGTTTCAGTTTGATAACCAGTTTAAGCTGGATTATACCGGGCGTGAAGATGATATTATCCAAAAAATAGAGGCCGGTAACGTTAGCATGCCGCTCAATACCTCGTTGATCACGGGCAGCCAGGCCTTGTTCGGCGTAAAAACCAAGCTGCGTTTTGGGCGGTTAGATGTTACGAGCATTTTTTCGCAGCAGCGCTCGCAATCGCGTACCATCACCATCACCAACGGGCAGCAGCAGGGCGAGTTCAGGGTAACGGCTGCGGATTATGAGGCTAATAAGCACTATTTTTTGGCGCAATATTTCCGTAGTAATTATAATAACGCGTTGCGCAATCTGCCGCTCATCAGCTCAAACATCAACATTACCAAAATTGAGGTTTGGACAACCAACCGTACCAACAACACCACCGACTCACGTGACATTTTGGCTTTCCTTGATTTGGGTGAGAACCGGCCATACAACACTACCGTTGTGCGGGGCGGCACATCGGATTTACCTGCAGCTTTTACCGGGCCCGGTTTTCCGCAGCAATCAAACAACCTGTTGAGCCAGTTGCCTGCATCGGCAAGGCAAACCAATTCCAACGCGGTAAACAGCTTGTTTGCCGGTACCGGCAATACCGATAACTACGCTAAGCTCACCTACGCCCGTAAACTAACCGACAGGGAATTTACGCTGCATTCGCAGTTAGGCTATATATCGCTCAACTACCCTTTAAATAACGATGAGGTGCTGGCCGTAGCCTATCAGTATACTTACAACGGGCAAACCTACCAGGTGGGCGAATTTTCCAGCGATGTATCTGTTGACCCGAATACACCGCGGGTATTATATGTAAAGCTGTTAAAGAACGAGTTGCTAAAGCCCCGGTTGCCATCATGGGATTTGATGATGAAGAACATTTACTCGCTGGGCGCTTTCCAGATCAGTCCAACGGATTTCAGGCTGCGAATTGCCCGATTAGATGATAAAAGCAGCGTTGAGGAGTATATGGCCGATGAGGGGCAAAACCTGAACCAAAAATTGTGGCTGAGCATTACCGGCCTGGACAACCTGAACATACAGAACGACCGCGAGCCGGATGGCTATTTTGATTTTATCGAAGGTGTTACCATTGATTCGCAGCAGGGGCGGGTAATGTTTCCGCAGGTAGAGCCTTTTGGTAGCGACCTGAACGCTAAAATACTTCCCGGCGAAACAGATATTTCCCGGCGTTACGTTTATCAACCTTTGTATGATTCAACCAAAGCCATCGCGCAACAGTATTTTCCGCAGCTTAATCGCTACGTTATAAAAGGTACCTACAGTTCGCAGGGCGGATCAGAGTATTTGCTGAATGCCACCAATATTCCGCAAGGGTCGGTAGTGGTAACGGCCGGTACGCTGGTACTTACCGAGGGTACTGATTATACGGTTGATTACAGTGCAGGCCGTTTACGGATGATTAACCAGGCCTTACTGTCGTCGGGGCAGCCTATCAACATTAAGCTGGAAAATAATGAACTTTTCGGCGTACAGCAAAAAACACTGTTTGGTACCCGTTTGGATTATTTTGCCAGTGAGAAACTGGTTTTGGGCGCTACCATGATGCACCTTACCGAGCAGCCCATATCGCAAAACGAGGCGGTGGGGTCAGAGTCCATATCCAATACCATCTGGGGTTTTGATGGTAATTACTCGTCTAAGTCGCGCCTGTTAACACGGTGGGTAGATAAAATACCGTTCATCAATACCAAAGAGGAATCATCATTTAATGTGAGCGGAGAGTTTGCCCAATTAATGCCCGGTACACCGGGAGCGCTAACCTATGCGGGTTCTAAAAATGGCACTTCGTATTTGGATGATTTTGAGAACAGCAAGTCGGTAATTGATGTAAAAAGCTACATCAACTGGCAGATATCCGGCACGCCCCAGCTATTTGAAGAGTCGGCACTTACGGATGATCTGCGCTACGGCTATAACCGGGCAAGGCTGGCATTTTATAATATTGATCCGATATTTTATAACAGCGCGGGCACGCTCAATGTTACCCGTGCCGAGCTATCCAACCACTATGTAAGGCAGGTTTTAGAAACGGAAGTTTTTCCATATCGGCAATCAGTAACCGGGCAGCCGTTGTTGCTGCCAACCTTTAACCTGGCATTTTACCCTAACCTGCGCGGGCAGTATAATTATACCACAACCGGTATTAATAACGATGGTACGCTGCAAAACCCGCGCTCGCGCTGGGGTGGTATATTCCGCAAATTGGAAACTAACGATTTTGAATCGCTCAATGTAGGCTATATCGAATTTTGGATGCTCGATCCGTTTATCTATAAGCCCAACTCCCCCGGCGGCGATTTGTACTTTAACCTCGGCAGTGTCTCCGAAGATATATTAAAGGATGGCCGCAAAAGTTTAGAGAACGGTTTGCCTGTAGATAATGATTTTAGTAAAGTTGATGAAACCGCTTGGGGGCGTGTAACCCGCCTGCAACCGGTAATTAACGCCTTTGATACCGACCCTGCCGCCCGTACCCGCCAGGATGTAGGTTTGGATGGATTAAACGATGGCGACGAGCGTAATAAGTTTGCCACCGTAGTACAGCAGGTAAACGGTCAATTAAGTACCCCGGCCGCTACCCAATACGCTGCCGACCCGTCATCAGATAACTTTCAGTACTACCAGGGGCCGGAGTTTAACCAGGCATCGGTACCGATTATGGATCGTTACCTGAAGTTTAACGGTACAGAGGGTAACTCTAAAACCACCGAGCAATCGCAAAGCGAGCTGGGAGTTACCACCTCAGCATCAACCCCGCTGCCTGACGGGGAGGATATTAACCGGGATAACAACATGAGCCAAACGGATGAGTACTTCCAGTACCGGGTATCATTACGCCCGGCGGATATGCTGGTGGGCCAGAATTTTATAACCGATAAGGTAACCTCGCAGGTAAAGTTGGTTGATGGTAATACGCAGTCGGTAACCTGGTACCAATTCCGTATACCGATCAATGAGTATGAGCAGGCCGTAGGTAACATCCAGGATTTTAAGGCCATCCGCTTTATGCGTATGTTCCTTACCAATTTTGCCGATACCGCGGTAATGCGTTTTGCTACCCTGCAATTGGTGCGCGGCGAGTGGCGGGCCTTTAACCGCGAAAATAATCCGCTGAACATTATAGCCGACCCCGGCATCGCCAACCCAACCCCGGATAACTGGATTATTGATGTACAGGCCGTAAACCTGGAAGAAAATGGTAACCGTACGCCCATACCTTATGTTGTGCCGCCGGGTATCAACCGCCAGCGTAATTATAATAACTTAAAAACCAATACGCTGCTGAACGAGCAGTCGTTATCCTTACATGTTGACCGATTGCGGGATGGTTATTCAAAAGCGGCGTTTAAAACTTTTTATAATGATCTGCGGTCATACAAAAAACTGCAGGCCTTTGTACACGCCGAGGGCGATCAGTTAAGGGATAATGACATCAGTGCTTTCATCCGTTTAGGCGTTGATTACCAGGATAATTATTATGAGTACGAAGTGCCGCTTAAAATTACCCAGCCCGGCACCCGCGACCCTGGTACCATATGGCCCGAGCAAAACCAGATAGACCTGGAGCTGGCCCTGCTTACCCGTGCCAAGCTGGCGCGTAATAATGCCGGGGTGCCACTTAATACTATTTATACTTATGTGGAGAACGGCAAAAAGGTGTTGATCAAAGGCCAGCCGGATTTGAGCCGCCTGCGTACCATTATGCTGGGTGTGCGCAATCCGTTAAAGACTAATGACAATGACGACGGGCTTGATAAAAGCGCTACTTTATGGTATGACGAGTTGCGTTTAACCGATTTTGACCAGCGCGGGGGATGGGCGGCAGCTGTACGCTTTAACGCCAAACTGGCCGACTTTGCCGATGTAACCGTATCGGGCAGTAAAAGTACAGTAGGTTTTGGCGCATTGGATTCGCGGGTGAGCGAACGCAGCCGCAGCGATAACCAGTTGCTTGATGTAGCCGCTAATGCCGAGCTCGGCAAGTTCTTCCCGGGTAAAAGCGGTATACGCATACCGGCCTACATCAATGTATCTACCCAAAAAGGCACACCGCAATTTGACCCGGCTATGGGTGACGTAGAGCTAAAGGACAGGTTGGCCGCTGCCAGGAGCGAACAGCAACGGGACTCGATACGCAAGGTGTCCGAAAATTATACCGTTCGTAAAAGCTTTAACTTTACTAACGTACATAAGGCACGTACTAACCCATCGGCGCCGGTACATATTTGGGATGTAGAGAATTTTAGCGTGAGCTATGCTTATACCGAGTATCAGCATCATGATTATGTTACCGAGCTCGACCTGCAGAAAACCTACCGGTTTGGCCTGGCTTATAATTACAGTAATCAGCCTAAATATTACGCGCCGTTTGAGAAACGTATCAAGAGCAACCTGTTGGCCCTGTTTCGCGATATTAACTTTAGTTTACTGCCGTCAAGGTTGAACTTCAGCATCAATTTCGATAGGTTTTATTCAGAGAATACGCTACGCCTGAACAACGATCCGCTGAACGCTATCGCTATACCGGCAAGTACCATCCCGACCACGTTTAACAAAAATTTCAACATTACCCGGGTTTACGGTATCGGCTGGAACATCTCCAAATCATTACAGATGGATATTGATGCTACCAACCTCTCGGTCGTGGATGAACCTGCTGGGCGTATAAACGGATTAAAGCGTGACACCCTTTGGGAAAACCTGAAGAGCCTGGGCCGTACCACCAACTACAGCCACACATTAAACTTTAATTATACCACGCCAATAAGCAAGATACCGGGCCTGAACTGGACATCGGCCATATTACGTTACAGTACACACTTTAACTGGCAATCGCAACCGGAGTTTTCCCTGCGCGATCCGCAGTTGGAGGTGGGTAATAGCATACAAAACGCCCGTACCATACAGCTTAATCCAACGCTGAACTTTGTAAGCCTGTATAATAAGTTTCCGTTCATCCGCAAGGCTAATAACCCGAATAACAAGGGTAACTTTTGGATTGGGTTGCTTACAAGCCTGAAAAACCTGAGCGGTACGCTAACCCGTACGGAGGGCACCTTTTTGCCCGGATACTTACCTATTACCGATGTGTTCGGGCAGGATTTGGGGTATGGCGCGCCGGGGCTGGCCTTTGTGCTGGGCAGTCAGGCGGATATACGCGCCAAGGCCGTCGCCAACGGATGGCTCTCTACCGACTCGCTGCAAAACCAGCTTTACGTGAAAACATTTAATGAGGATATCAGGCTAAAGGGCACCATTGAGCCGATAAAGGATCTGCGTATCGAGCTGATCGCCTTCCGTACCAAAGACAGAAACTTCCAGACCAACTATAAGTTCCAGCAATCATCCAACCAGTTTGAGGAATTGAGTCCGGTTACTACGGGCAGCTATAGCGTATCGTTTCTGTCGCTGGCTACGGCTTTTAAGGGTACCAGTGGTATTGATAATGTATCGGGCGTGTTCCAGCAGTTCCTGCAAAACAGGTCGGTGGTGTCGCAGCGTTTGGGCAGGGCAAATCCAAACTCAGCGGGTGTTACAGGTGGTTATGCTGATGGTTACGGGCCAAACTCGCAGGATGTATTGGTTACCTCGTTCCTGGCGGCTTATACCGGTAGAAACGCGTCAAGCTATAATCTTAACCCGTTCCCATCAACGCCGATACCTAACTGGCAGATCAATTACAGCGGATTAAGCCGTGTGCCGCTGCTTTCGGATGTGTTCGATTCGTTTGATCTGCGGCATGGTTACCGTTCGTCATACAACGTAAATGGCTATACCACGCTGCTGCAATACCAGGAGCAGAACGGCGCGGTATCGTCAAGGGATGTGGATGCCGACTTTTTACCTTATTACCAGTTTTCGCAGGTAACTATATTTGAGCAATTTGTGCCGCTGGTAGGTATGGATGTGCGCTTTAAAAACAGCATGACCGCCAATTTTGAATACCGCAAAAGCCGCACGCTAAGCCTAAGCTTACTCAACAGTCAGCTGGCGCAGCTCAACGAAAATATTGTGGTGCTGGGCTTTGGCTACCGTACCACCAAATTCAAATTTCCGTTCGGGCTTTTCGGTAACTCGCGCAATAATAACGATGTGAACTTTAAGCTGGATGTGGCGCTTCGTGATAATAAAACGCTGATCTATCGTGCTGATGTGCAGTCGGCCGAGGTATCATCAGGGGCGCAAAACATTACCCTGCGTCCGGCAATTGATTATGTGATTAACCAGCGCTTTAACCTTAATATTTTTTACGACTCGAACATTACCCGCCCCTACACTTCGCAAAGCTTTAATACCTCGTTCACCAACTTTGGCATCAATTTAAAACTGCTGTTGCAATAGCAAGTTATAATTAAGATTTTATCGAACACCGCCGCCATAGTTTTGTTATCACTAAAAGCTATAATATGGAGGCTACCGCTAAATTTATTCCAGAGCAAACCGAGGGCGAGCATAATGATGTTGTGGAGTACGTCGGCCAAAGCTCGTATGCCGAGGCACACAAGCATTTTATGCTGGTGAAAAACCGGCTTAAAGATGTAGGCAACTGGCATGAGTTTGTAGGGCAGGCGGGATCAACGTTCGCTATTACCGATGCACAGGGTAGTGTAACCTATAAGGCAGCTGAGAAAGGAGATGTTTTTTACATTGATATGCCGGGCCCCGGTCCGGCGGGGGGCGATGGTTATGATTGGGTGCGCATTGAGGAAGTACACGAGCATGAAGATGAAACGGGCGATAGCGAATATTATGTAATGACCGTACGCCCGGTAGCGAACCCCCATACGCAGGGCGAAGTAGCGCATTTTTTCGGCCATGGTTCAACCAATACCTTTATTGTGGAGCGCAGCGGCAACAAGCTCAGCGCTGAAGTGCATGGCCGTAACGAAAAGCCCAATACTGATGGTAGCCTTTTAGACAAAGCCCGCAATTTTGTGGTAGGGCTAACCGCCCGGCATGCCTTGTCAGCCCCGCACTGGAAAATTTTTGCTGAAAATATATTGAAGGCTTAAAACAAAAAAGGCTTGCCAATCGGCAAGCCTCGAATATATATCAGTGTATTTTACTGTTATAGTTTACGTTTTACTTCAACGTTCTCGTAAGCTTCAACAATGTCGCCTACTTCAATATTGTTAAAGTTCTGGATGTTCAAACCGCACTCGTAACCCGCGTTCACTTCTTTCACGTCATCTTTATAACGTTTTAGGGATGCCAGTTCGCCGGTGTAAATTACCACACCCTCGCGGATGATGCGTATCTTGCTGTTACGGGTGATCTTGCCGTCCAGTACCATACAACCTGCAATGGTACCCACTTTGCTGATCTTGAAGGTTTCGCGTATCTCTACGTTGGCCACAATCTTCTCTTCAAAGGTTGGCGCGAGCATACCTTCCATCGCCGCCTTGATCTCATTGATCGCGTCGTAAATGATAGAGTACAGCCTGATGTCGATCTGCTCCTGCTCGGCCAGTTTACGGGCACCGCCTGATGGGCGTACCTGGAAACCGATGATGATCGCATCAGATGCTGAAGCCAGCAATACGTCAGACTCTGAGATCTGACCAACGGCTTTAGAGATGATGTTCACCTGTATCTGCTCGGTAGACAGTTTCAGCAATGAGTCAGACAATGCCTCGATTGAACCATCCACGTCACCTTTAACAATGATATTAAGCTCCTTGAAGTTACCCACTGCCAAACGACGGCCGATCTCATCAAGTGTGATGTGCTTCTGCGTACGTAAACCTTGTTCACGTTGTAATTGCAAACGTTTGTTGGCAATTTCACGTGCTTCCGGCTCGCTGTCCATCGCGTTGAACTTATCACCAGCGGTAGGGGCGCCCTGCATACCCAATACCTGTACCGGTGTTGACGGGCCTGCTGATTCCACACGCATACCGCGCTCGTTGGTTAACGCCTTAACACGGCCGCTGTAACAGCCGGCCAGTATAGGGTCGCCCACTTTTAAACGACCAGCCTGTACAAGCACTGTAGTAACAATACCACGGCCTTTATCAAGGGCAGCCTCGATAACGGTACCTACGGCACGCTTGTTAGGGTTAGCTTTCAGCTCAAGCAACTCGGCTTCAAGCAATATTTTTTCAAGCAGCTTGTCAACATTCAGGCCTGATTTGGCTGAAATTTCCTGCGACTGGTATTTACCGCCCCATTCTTCAACCAGTATGTTCATCCCAGCCAGTTGCTCACGTACCTTATCGGCATTGGCGCCCGGTTTATCAATTTTATTGAAAGCGAAGATGATTGGAGCACCTGCAGCCTGCGCGTGGTTTATAGCCTCGCGGGTTTGCGGCATCACGCTATCGTCAGCAGCTATCACAATAATAACGATATCTGTTACCTGGGCACCACGTGCACGCATCGCCGTAAAAGCTTCGTGACCCGGCGTATCCAGGAAGGTAATCTTACCTTTATTTTCGGGCAATGTAACCTCGTAGGCTCCAATGTGCTGGGTTATGCCACCCGCCTCACCGCCAATTACGTTGGTGTTGCGTATAAAGTCGAGCAATGATGTTTTACCGTGGTCAACGTGCCCCATGATCGTAACAATCGGTGCACGCGGGATCAGGTCTGCCGGATCGTCGATTTCTTCCAGGTTGGCTTCCTCGTCTTCCGGTTTAACAAACTCAACCTGGTAGCCAAACTCATCAGCCACAATGGTAAGCGTTTCCGCATCCAGCCTTTGGTTGATGGATACAAACATGCCCAGGCTCATACAGGTAGAGATGATCTGCGTAACCTGTACGTCCATCATGGAGGCCAGCTCGTTAGCCGTTACAAACTCGGTTACTTTAAGTACCCTTGATTGTGCTTCCTGCTCCATTGCCAGTTCCTCGGCATTGGCAGCAACGTCATCACGTTTTTGACGGCGGAATTTAGCCCGCTGCGCAAATTTACCTGACTTACCTGCACCGCTAAGGCGGGCAAGTGTTGCCTTAATTTGATCTTGTATATCCTTTTCAGACGGTTCTTCTTTCGGAGCACCCGGCTGCGCGTTGCGATTACGATTGTCGGGCCTGTTACCCCCTGGATGATTACCACCACGGTTCCTGAAATCCGGACGACCGCCTTGCTGGCCTTGTCCTTGTCCCGGACCTTGCTGGCCACCGGGTTGGTTAGGGCCTCCGCCTTCTTTACGTTTTCTTTTACGTTTATGGTCGGCTGCGCCAGGGTTTGATGATGAAGCCACCGGATTACGTTTCGGCTCGTTAACCGGCAGTTGTATCTTACCTACAATGTTTGGCCCTGTCAGGCGTTGTGCCTTGGCGCGAATAACGTCGTCGCCCTCTGCTGCCGGCTGTTCCGGTGCAGGTTGCGCTTCCGGTTTTGGCTGCTGTGGCTGCGCCGGTTTGTTTTCGGCTACTACAGGCGCCTGTTTAGGCTGTTCCGGAGCGGCTGGTTTTTCTTCCTTCACAGGAGCTGCGGCAGGTGCTTCCGGTTTAACCTCAGGTTTTACTTCGGCCTTAACTTCTGGTGCCGGTGCCGGTTTAGGCTGCTCTACCGGTTTTGGCGCTGCAGGCTGTGGCTTGTTCAGGCTGTCAAGGTCAATTTTACCTACAACCTTTACACCCGGCAGGTTATCGCTGCGCTCTTCTGTTTTTTCAGGAGCAGCAGGTTCAGCAGTTTTTGTCTTTTCTGGTTGTGCAGTAAAGTTGCCCGCGTTTTTAATCAATATCTCTTCGTTGTCGAACTCCTTAGAGCGACGCGGTTCGGCAGGCTTTTCAGGCGACGCCGGCGTCTCCTCTTTCCTGATCTTGCCGATACTGATCTGCTTGGCTTCTTCCTTAATGATCTTGTCAGCAGCAAATTCCTTTAACAAGGTGGTATACATGTCGCTATCCAGCTTTGCCATAGGTTGTTTTTCAACTTTAAACCCTTTGCTAGCAAGAAAATCGACAATGGTACCCATACCAATGTTCAGTTCCTTTACGGCTTTAATTAATTTTATGCTTTTGTCTTCTGACATTTATTATTCTTTCTCTGCTTATAATATTTGCAAAAATACGATTTTATATCGGCTTAATTGATTTTATTCAAATTCCGCTTGCAATATTGACAGTACTTCTTTTATGGTTTCCTCTTCAAGGTCAGTGCGTTTAACCAGTTCGCCAACGCTAAGGGCTAAAACTGATTTGGCGGTATCTAAACCAACGCGTTTAAACTCGTCGAGTATCCAGCTGTCAATCTCGTCTGAGAATTCTTCAATATCAACGTCCTCTTCCAATTCATCAGCTTCGCGGTAAACATCAATCTCGTAACCGGTAAGCTTACCGGCCAGTTTAATGTTGTGGCCGCCGCGGCCAATGGCTAATGAAACCTGATCAGGCTTCAGGTACACAGCAGCGGTTTTCTTCTCATCGTCAAGCTTAATCGAAGTTATCTTGGCCGGTGAAAGGGCACGCTGTATATATAACTGAATGTTGTTGGTAAAGTTGATCACGTCGATGTTCTCGTTCTTCAACTCGCGAACGATACCATGTATACGTGAACCTTTCATACCTACGCAGGCGCCTACAGGATCAATACGGTCGTCATATGATTCTACGGCAACCTTGGCGCGCTCGCCCGGTTCGCGAACAATCTTTTTGATGGTGATCAAACCGTCGAATATCTCCGGTACTTCTTGCTCAAACAAGCGTTGTAAAAACTCGGGGGCAGTACGCGAGATGATGATCTTCGGGTTGCTGTTCATCATATCAACCTTTAAAACCACCGCTTTTACGTTGTCGCCTTTTTTAAAGTAGTCGGCAGGTATCTGCTCTGTTTTAGGTAATAAAAGCTCGTTGCCTTCATCGTCTAAAATCAGGGTTTCTTTTTTCCAAACCTGGTAAACTTCGCCGGTTACAATTTCGCCTACGCGGTCTTTATATTTTTTGAATATCTCGTCTTTTTCAAGCTCCAGTATTTTTGATACCAGTGTTTGGCGTGCGGCTAAAATAGCGCGGCGCCCAAAGCTTTCCAGCGTGATCTGTTCTACATGCTCATCACCAACTTCGTAATCCTCGTCAATCAGCTTTGCTTCGGCAAGCTCAATCTCCAGGTCATCATCTTCACTAAAACCATCCTCAACTATCTGGCGTGTGCGCCATATTTCCAGGTCACCATTATCGGTGTTAACAATTACGTCGCAATTTTCGTCGGTGCCATACTTCTTTTTGATCATGCTTCTGAAAACGTCTTCAAGCACGCTCATCATGGTAGGGCGGTCAATGTTCTTAAAATCTTTGAACTCCTGAAAAGAGTCAATTAAATTAATATTGCTCATTTATTTATTTGAATGATATTAAAACCTTAGCTTCATTTATTTCATTTACCGGGATAACGGCTTCAACCAGTTCGGCCTTTTTCCCTTTTTCTTTTACTTTTTCCTCTATGGTCACCGTGTTTTCATCAGCGGCCAGTAGTTTGCCTTCGCGCTTGTTACCTGCGGTTGTTTTGACAGATAACTGCCTGCCTATGTTTTTGGCATATTGCCTTGGCAAGGTAAGCGGCATATCAATTCCCGGTGATGATACTTCAAGGTTATATGCCGTTTCAATGGTGTTTTCTTCTTCCAGGTGGAAGCCAACATGGCGGCTTATCTTTACACAATCATCAATGCCGATGCCATTATCACCATCAACCAGTATCATCAGTTTCCTGTTCGAGTGAAACTTGATGCTTACAATGAACAGGTCAGGGCGGTCGGCTATCTTCTCTTCAACAAGTTCTGTAACCCTTTGCTCAATATTCATGTACTTGTATTCCGTTTTTATCGGTAAAATAAAAGAGGGGGCTACCCAGCCCCCTCCGTATTTCAAATGCAAATATAAGTATTTTTATTTGTATTTCAAGTACTTTCTTATAGTTTAAAAGGTATATCATTGTACGGATGGCTGCCCGGCTTGTTACGCTTACTTACAATATCCCAAAGGCTTCCGCCTTCGGCATAATAATAGTAACGAACAACATACTTTTGCCCTTTTACAAAGGCTGTATCAGGCATAAAAAGTACATCACCGTTTACAATTTTATACTTTCCGGGTTGTTGGGGCTGGTCGTCTATCAAGTCCTCATCGGCAGGCAGCTTATATACCGGTAATAAACTTTGCCATACCGTGCCGGATGTATCAGCCGCTATATGTTTTAATGCTTCGGCGGGTACGCCATGTATACTGATCTCGTTTTTGCCGCTTACCGTTACCTCGATTTGATCTTTAGTAACAGCAGTACATCCGCAAAGCAATACCAACAGTATTAACCTTAAATTCTTCATACCAATTAATTGATTACACGGCCGGTAAGGTCAACCCGGCGGGCAAACGGGTTAATGAATTTGTTGGCCAGCGCCGCAAACTCGTAGCGGGTAACGGGGCGGTTCATATCAAACGTTGTTTTAAGTTTGTAGGCGGTCCGCCAGTTTTTTTGCATAATCTTTTTAAGCGTCTCCGGGTCGGTCAGGGTAACATCGCTGATGAACGACATCAGGTTGCCAACCGTAAATTTTTCTCCCGGTTTATTTTGGTTGAACCAAATGAACGCGCGTGTATAATATTCGTTTAGTAAAGGTTTTATATCGGCTGTGTTGATGGTGGAATCAGGCTGAAAGATCATGGCCACGCGGTTACCTTCGGTTTTAAAAATGCCTTGCAGCAAACCTGTAGCGCATACCTGCTGTACAGCCCTGAAATAAGGATCGCTGAAAGGAATATCGCTGATTGGAAAAATGTATCCTTTATGATCCAACACTTCACCCTGAATAACGCGTGCATGCAGGTTTTTAGTAGTGGTTTTAAAAAACGCCAGGAAAGCGGCAGTGGCCCCGGCACTTTGCCCCAGCGTCATCTGCACGGCAGGGTCGGCGGTTGTGGCATTGGCCAGGTGACTTACGGATAAGCCTTTTTCCGTAACTACCAGATTCTCCGCATCACGTGCTACAAAAGCGGTAAGCGGAATACCATAAGCCGGAAACGGCGGATAGTTCACCTTGTTCTTATCGTCATTATAAGCCTGCATCGGCAAGGCATCACCTACGGTTATATAGGTACGATATAATTTATTTGGCCGCGAATATGGCTGATAAATATCATCAACGGTAAACTTTAAGATGCCGTTTGCCCGCTGGTATTCGCGGATAAAGGGAATGTACGGCAATTTATCGGGCGTATTATATTCCTCTAAACTAAAGCTTTTGTAACCCAGTACCGTTTGCAGATAATAAATCAGTCCTAATGTATGCAACCGCGCTTTTTTAAATGTCTGGGCACGGTTTTCGGGCGTAAGCTGCTCTACCGAAACGGTGTATTGGTTAGCGCACCAGTTGATCAGATATTTATCATTCGGCAGTTTGCTTGTGGCCAATAGTTTTTTTACGTCCGTGCCTTTAAGGCAACTGTACGCCGCGGGATTATAACCCTCCGGTTTTTTTATGGTTCGATCAGCCGCCCGGCCGTTGTCCTTTACTATCGCGGCAAAGCTTATATCCTGAATTTCAGATGTGGCGTTAGCCGGGGCCAGCGCTTCACCGGTTTGGGCGCGGCTGTCAGTACCGGCATCAAACTTTACGCCCACAACTGTGGCAGCATCAGCCAGTTCGGTAGCGTCAATCAGTACACGGGCCTTGATGGTAATGGGTTCATTTTTTTCGGTGATGGTAACTTCCCAGCCGGTACCATCTTTTTTAAGATTGGTGTAGGGCATGTTAAGTTTATAAGTAAGATTTTTAACCGTATCGGCAATTTTTTTCAGGATGGCCGCGCCGGTATAGGGCTCGTAACGGAGTACGGTGTTTAGCGTGGTATCGTACCCGGGTGTTTTTTTGTAGAAACTTGTGATATGCCTGCGAAACTCCGCCCAAATGCCTGATTGGAAGTTCCTATTCGCGTCGAGCACGCAAATGCCCCCCGCCGTCATGCTGCCGCCCAGCCAGGGGCCGGTTTCAATCAGCATGGTTTTTACGTTGCTGCGCGCGCATTGTATGGCCGCTGCTGTTCCGCTGGCGCTGCCGCCTATCACAAGAACATCCGTTTTAATGGTTTCGGCAAAACAAACAGTACATTGAAGGGAAACACAAAGCAGCAGTAACTTTTTTATCATCAGGCTTAAATAACAAAATACAAAACGCTAATTTGGGCAAAACCTTGTTGAACTGAAAAATTAATACATAATATATTCTGCCCATGCTTACCGACGAACAAATGCGCTACCCAATAGGGAAATTTCAGCCTCCGGCATCGTACACGGATGATGACCTTTACCGTTGGATGAACGATATACGTATGTTGCCCGGACAATTGCGGCAGGCGGTTATCGGTTTAAATGACGATGACCTGAACACCCCTTACCGCAAAGGCGGCTGGACACTTAGGCAGGTGGTGCACCATGTAGCCGACAGCCACATGAACTCCATTACCCGCATTAAACTCGCCCTTACCGAGGATAGCCCGACCATAAAACCTTACGAGGAAGCCTACTGGGCCCTGCAAGCCGACTATCACCTACCTGTAGAGCCATCATTAAAAATGCTGGAAGGCATCCACCAGCGCATGATCGTGCTGTTTGAAAGTTTCACCGAAAAAGAATGGGAGCGTACCTTCATCCACCCCGAAACCGGTGCCGCTAACTCGCTGAAAAAAACTTTGGCTACCTACTCATGGCATGGCAGGCATCACCTGGCACATATTACTGAAACAAGGAAGAAGTATGGGTTTAATAAACCAATAAACCAAGCTTTCTACATAAAAAGCTTGGTTTATTACTCCCCCTTTAGGGAGCTGGGGGGCTCGGCTTGCTGTTGCCTTATAGCCCGAAGATATTATACTCAAACCTCAGCAAATACATATTCTTGCTCATGCGTGTCATATCATTATATAAAGGGGTGCGATAGCTCAGATCTAATCGGCAAACGCTGTTAAATATGAGCTGTACGGCTGGGGCTATATCCAGATAGCTTTGCGCATGGCCCGGGTTGGTTTTACCCAGCAGTTCCACATACAGGTTGAGGTTTACCTGATCGTAATTTTTATACTTTTTAGGTAATAACAAATAGCCTACCGATAGGGTATAGCCGATGCTGTTGCGTGCATAGCCGTCAGCAAATTTGTAGCCGCCGCGGTTATCAAATCCGCGCAGGTAACTTGCCGAGCCGGATAAGGCCAGCTTGTGCATTAGTTGCGTAAACACCAGTCCGCTTTGCAGGCCGGAGTTATCGCCCTCCAGGGAGATTTCCTGGTTGACCAACGGATTTTTAATGCTGGATGCCTTAACGAACATCGCCCCCCTAAAATGCCGCTGCACGCTATCGAATGATAAAAAGCGGTACTTGGCATACAGGCTGCCGCCCTCAAAGTGCTGCCCCTGCTGGTAAAAGTTCGATATATAGGCCGAGCCATGAAACATAAAGTATTTGCTCGCGCCGTACATCAGTTCAAGGGTGCTGCGGTTTTTGTATTCAGGCTCAAAAAAGCCCTGGTTTTCTACCCGTATGCCTAATGATCGCGCCGCCATGTTGCTGGCCGGCTCGGTGTTCACATAAAGCTCCTGGGCATAGGTTGTTATGGTGACCGCCATTAGTATGGCGATGAATAGTATTTTTTTCATGAACCCCTCCTGAATCCTCCGCAAAGGGGAGGACTTTGATTGTGTTGTTAATTATTGCCATTTCGAACGATAGTGAGAAATCTATCGCTTGGTTATTAACTCGTACAGATTTCTCCTACGTCGAAATGACAGGATTAAAAAGAAGACCGATCATAAGCTAATCCTCCGGCCTCTTAATTTTCGGGTTGCAGGTGGATGCACTGCCTTTGATAGAAAATTAAACAGCCGGCGACTTTTGCTTCTTTTGTTCGCACAAAAGAAGTTAAGGACAGGTAATGAACTGTGCTTTGATTAGCAGTAAGTGCTGTAACTATCGTCACTCTGCTCTTGGCCGCAGAGGCCAGTTACTTTACCTTAGATGCAAAGTAACCAAACATCAAGGCAGAAAAAACCTTCATCCGCACATGGCCATACTCCTAGGCCCGGTTTTCTGCCAGGCCTACGCTCTTTTCTTTTCTCAATTTTATTGTCATTTCGAACGAGGTACCAGTAGAAATCTGTTGCTTAATTACGAACGTGTGCAGATCTCTCGCTATCGCTCGAAATGAACAAGTGCGTGCTATATCGCTACACAATAAACCTTCTTACCATCAGGCGCGGCGGGTTTTTGCGGGGCGTACTTTTTGTTGGTGGCAACCGGGGCAAAGCCCTTGTCTAAAAAGGTGATGGCTACCGGGCCATTAATGTCTTTGTCGCCGGCGTTTACCAGGTGGAAGTGTTTGCCCGAGTACTCGAACATGTTGTTACTGAGTTTGGTGCCGGCAAAGTTATAAGTAGCTTTCAGGCTGTTTACCGAGAAGCCTGCACTTTGTACTTTGCTGCTCAGTCTATCAAAATCAACAGCGGCATCTTTTTTAAAGGTGATGACGAATACGTTGCGGTTCAGATCAGGCTTTACGTCATCAACGAAGCTTAATGTACGGAGTGATTTTTCGGTTGCTTTTGAGCACATGGAGCAGGTGAGGCCACTTACCTGTACTTCGGCTTTAGTGAATTGGGCTTTGGCAATGCCAACAGATATAGCCATAATGGCTATGAATATTTTTAAGGTTTTCATATCGTTATCAAAAAATTAATTAAAAGAACAATGGCACGCGCTTATAAAACACATGTCTAATCGGTTTCAAATTAATTTTTTGAATCAGATACGCAGATTGCAGTTGATCAGGAAGATGGAATTTTTGGACTTGGGCTCGTCCTGAGGCGGACCGCGGTCAAAAAGTTTTTCAAACAACGCTCTTTGTGCCGACAGGAAGAACTCCTCGAATGGTAGCGCGGCAATGTCAAATGAAAATACTTTGCTTAAAAGGGATTGCGGTTTTTCGGCCTGGTGGGCATCCTTAACCTTAACGTCTATCTTTTTGTCCTTACAGCACTTCATTTTTGAAGCCGCTGTTTCTGTATGGCATTTTTTAGCGGGTTGCTCTATTTTAACAGAGGCTACCGTTTTACCGCAATAATGAAAATTCAGGGCAAACCCGGATACTGTAGCAAAGTACAGCAGCAGTAAAGTTATGACACCTGTTTTTTTCAGCATAACACAAATCTATGTGCTTTTATGGTGATATGCAAGTGTTTAACAATTTATAACACTTGCATACTTTATAATATGAGTTGAGGCGCAGCCTTATGCAGTTGTGCCTTCTTTTAGTTTTTCAGCGTTCTCGGCAAATTGCAGGGCTTCCATGATATCCTGAATGCCGCCGTTCATTACTTCGGGCAGATTGTAAATGGTAAGGCCGATGCGGTGTTCGGTTAAACGGCCCTGCGGAAAGTTGTAGGTACGCACTTTAGCTGAACGGTCGCCGGTGGCCACCATGGTCTTGCGTTTCTTAGAGGTTTCTTCCAGGTGCTTTTGCAGCTCCATTTCGTACACGCGTGATCGTAGTACCTGTAAAGCCTTATCAAAGTTCTTTAACTGTGATTTCTGATCCTGGCACTGGGCAACAATACCGGTTGGTATGTGTGTTAACCTTACAGCCGAGTAAGTGGTATTGACCGACTGGCCACCCGGACCTGATGCGCAGAACAGATCCTTGCGAATGTCATTCATGTTCAGATCAATGTCAAACTCATCAACCTCTGGCAATACCACTACTGATGCTGCCGATGTGTGTACACGACCCTGGGTTTCAGTATCAGGTACGCGTTGTACACGGTGTACGCCCGATTCAAATTTCAGCGTACCATAAGCATCCTCTGCCAGTACGTTGAAAACAATCTCCTTGTACCCGCCTGATGTGCCTTCGGTATAATCAACCAGTTCGGTACGCCAGCCGCGTTTTTCGCAAAAGCGCATGTACATGCGGTAAAGATCGCCTGCAAAAAGCGAGGCTTCATCACCACCTGTACCGCCGCGTATCTCAATAATGGCGTTTTTGGTATCTTCCGGATCTTTAGGGATCAGCATCAAACGGATCTGCTCCTCTTTTTCCTCCTGTTGTATCAATAAGGTGTCCAGCTCTTCTTTAGCCATTTCGCGAAACTCGGCATCCTTTTCAGTTGCCAAAATCTCCTTATTGGTATCAATGTTACTCATGATGTTGCGGTAGATAAAATACTCGTCAACAATCTTGTTCAAATCCTTGTATTCTTTATTAAGCTGGGCAAAACGCTTCATGTCAGCCATGGCGTCAGGGCTGCTCAGTTCACCTTCCACTGTTTTCCAGCGTTGGTGTATAGCTTCTAATTTATCTAACATAAAATTATCAGTCAGTTAGCAAGGCAAAGGGCCTCGCTAAAAGTGCACAAAAGTACAGTTTTTTTGGCGGATTTTATTCAGCGAAAGGTAAACGTTAAGGGCGGATTATGGGGTTGTCAAAATATTCAAGCCGCAGGCGTTCGCCATCAAAAACAGCGTACGAGTTATAGTTGAACCACTCGCCCAGATTTATATAGCGGCTGCCCTTGTTCAGTTGCACATCCATCGGCAGGTGGCGGTGCCCGAACAAAAAATAATCATAGTAAGTATGTTCAAGCACCTCATTACTAAAAGTTACCAGCCACTCATGCTCACCGGGTTTCAGGTTGGGTTGTTTTAAATTGGTATCGCGACTATGCTGCGACCATGAGCCGGCAATGCCGATACCCAGGTTAGGGTGCAGGCGGGCAAACAGCCATTGGCATAATTTACTGCGAAAAACCTTTTTCAGTATTTTATAGCTGCCATCGCCGGGGCCGAGGCCGTCGCCATGGTGCAGATAGAATTTTTTGCCGCCGCGCTCAATAACCAGTTCATTGCTGATAATGGTGGCGCCCAACTCTTCAGTGAAATAGCTGAACATCCACATATCGTGGTTGCCTTTAAACATGTACAGTTTTACACCGGCATCAGTTAGTTCGGCCAGTTTACCTAAAAAGCGGATGTAACCTTTGGGTACCACGGTTTTATATTCAAACCAAAACTCAAATACATCGCCCATTAAAAAGAGTTCGGCGGCATCATGCTTAATACCGTCCAGCCAGCGGATGATGCGTGCCTCACGATCGCGGCTGGGGCCGTAACTATCGGTACCTAAATGAAAGTCAGACGCGAAGTAGAGTTTATTGCGTATAGCCATGCCTCGCAAAAGTAAGTTATTATGTCGATTTTAAGTAGCTATACCTTAATAGGCCAAATTGTTTTAATGGTTGAATTGACATTTCATTTTAATTTCATGTAGCGCAATTACTTTAGCCTGCGTATTAGCATAATAAGTTTCACTTAAAACCGGATTAATATGCTGGCCATAAAGAATTTAGTAAGCAAATCATCTATATACAGGCATTCAACCATGCTGATGGGCACCCGTTTTGAGATCACCGTTGTTGGTGAAAATCCGGGCTGGGCCACCGAGCGTATTAACGAGGCCATTGCAGAGATAAATCGTGTTGACAAACTGCTGAGCACCTTTGGCGATGACAGCACCGTAAACCAGGTTAACCGTAACGCCGGTGTTGCGCCCGTAAAGGTTAATGGCGAATTGTTCAGGTTGATCGACCGCTCGTTACAAATAGCTGAACTTACTTACGGTACCTTTGACATTACTTACAGTGCCGGGCAAAAAACCGTAGCCGGTGTTAGTTATAAAGATGTAATGCTTAACACTGCTGAGCAAACTGTGTTTTTATTACAGGAAGGTATGCGCATAAGCTTTGCCGCAAGCGGTAAGGGCTATGCTGCCGACAGGGCAAAATTTATATTGCAGATGAGCGGCGTAAACAGCGGCGTTATTAATGCCGGCGGCGATATGATTGCCTGGGGAACACAGCCGGATAGAGAACCATGGACGGTTGCCGCTGCCGACCCTGAGCAGGCGGATAAGCCTTATGCTCAACTGAACATCAGCAACCAGGCATTAGCCACTTCGGTTAATGTTGATGCTGTAACTGCTAAAAAGAATGTTACCGCCGTAACCAATAAAGGTTTTGAAGTGAGCGCTATAAAAAGTGTAACCATTATGAGCCCAACCGCTGAACTGGCCGATGCAATGGCCGCGCCGGTTATCAGTATAGGTGTTAACGCTGGCTTGTACCTGATTAACAGGCTTAACCAGGTAGCTTGCGTAATAGTTGATGACCACGATAGGGTTTACACATCAAAAAGCATTACGCTTTAAAAAGCAATTTCAACCAAACAATTTATATACAATTAAATTAATTAACCGCTGTATTAATTATAGCGGTTTTATGTTTTTTATGCACCGGTAAATTGTTATTGTGTGATATTGCGAATATTTTTACTATTCTCCGTTAAATGATAAAGTGGCTATATATAATACTGTTGTTCCTGGCAGTTCCGCTATTATCATCTGCTGCGAAAAACTACCGGCAAAATTCATCCAACAATAATATTGTACAGGCACCCGTTGCTACTTTTTACCAAACCCGCGGCGATACAATTATCAACAAGCGGTCAAAAAAACAACAAGACGAGGAGGAAAAGAATAAAATAAAGGAAATTGCGCGAGCAAAAAAGCAACTTAAACCTGAAAAGGTAGGCCAAGATACCGGGCAGACTAAAAAGCGCAAGCAACGCAGGCCTGACGGTATGGAGCGCCCACCTGAAATTATCAGGCGTAACGGCGGTTAATTGAAAAGCGGCAAATGAGGTATTTAAGCTTATTTATTTTTTCGTTTTTATTTGCTGTGGCCAATGCCGCTGCAACCGAGCCGCGCTTTTTTTTACCACCGGCAACCACAGCCGCTGCTGACAGTGACAGTGTCCCGGTACGAAAACGTTCAGTATCAGTAGGTATAAATTATGGTAACGATGCTATATTTTTTGGCCGTGTTGGTCCGGTCAAATATCCTTATGTAGCAACTGATGTGGTGTATAATGATAAATCGGGCTTTTTTATCTACGGCTCGGCGCTGAAGGTTTTGGGGTACGACCCGCTGTTTGATGAGGTCGATCTTGGCGCAGGATACTATTTTAAATCAAAAAATAAAAAGTACTCCAGCAACATCAGCTACACCCGTTTTATATTTAATAATGATGCGCGCATTATAAAATCGGCATCAACAAACGATATCAACTTCAAGAACTCGTACGATTGGAAAATCCTGAAAACGAGTGCCACGGCCGATTTCCTGTTCGGTAAATCAAACGACTTCTTTTTAACTGTAAGCCAGTCTAAATATATTGAGCCAGACTGGAGCGTTTTTACCGATAACGATTATATCACCATCAATCCATCGGTAAACGTAATATTTGGTACACAAAACTTTGTAAACCGTTACTCAGAAGACAGGTTTTACGCTCATAACCGTGATAAGATATTTAACGCGGCCATGCTTACACGTAACAACGGCCGCTTTACGGTGCTCAATTACTATTTAAAAGTTCCGGTAGCATATAATACGCCGCATTACACCCTTGAGGCAGCATACCGGTACTCTATCCCGGTAAATGTTGAAAACGCATTGCAGAACAGACACGCATCTTTTTTTAATTTAACGTTTTATTACCTGTTTTATTAAAACTGATGAATGTACTCATTATAGAGGATGAACGCTCGCTGGCCCGTGAAGTAGATATTTTTTTGACCAACAACAATTATGTTTGCGAGGTGGCGTACAACGGCCGCTCGGCTTCCGAAAAAATATCGGTAAACCTGTACGATTTTATATTGATTGATCTCGGCCTGCCTGATTATGATGGTTTGGATCTGCTTAAAGAAGCCAAACGCAACAACCCCGAAGCCGCCTGCATTATACTTACCGCTCGTGCCGAGGTGAATGACCGTATCACCGGGCTCGACCTGGGAGCTGATGATTATGTGCCCAAGCCATTCTCGCTGCTCGAATTGCAAAGTCGTATGCAGGCCATTACCCGCCGAAAATTTGGGTTAAAACAGAATACGGTAACATTGGGCGACTTTTTGATCAACCTGACCGAGCGTACCATCAGCCATGAGGGTAACGTAATAAATACCATCACCAAAAAAGAATTTGACCTAATAGCCTACATGCTGCTGCACAAAAACCGCACGCTTACCCGTACGCAATTAAGTGAACACATTTGGGGTAGTGTGGTTAACGACGATTACGATTCGAACTATATTGACGCCCACATTAAAAATATACGTAAAAAGCTCAATGCCTTCGCATCGCCAAACTGGCTTGAAACGGTACGGGGACTGGGCTACAAAATTGTTGTTAACAGTTAATCATTATCCTGTTGAAGCTTAATACAAAACTCACCTTATTCAATACCATCTCCAAACTGGTAATTGTGGTGTTTTTTGTGCTGTTGTTACCGCTGCTTATTAATTATATAAGCCTGGGTTATACTGATGGCAAGCTGGTGGAGCAGAAGGATAAGGTATTACAGATAGTAAAGACACTTGGTATAGGTAATTACATAACCGACGGCGAAAGCTATGGTAGTTATACATTATTAAAAGAGGAATACATCAGCCTTGACGAAGTGCCAGCGGATGAGTACCTCGACACCATTATGAACGAGCGGCGGATTGTGGAAGGGGATACCATTGAGTACCGCATATTAAGCCACACCTTTAAAGCGGATAAAAAGAATTACCTGTTAGAGGTTGGCAAAAGCGTAAGCACCTTGGATGATACCACCGGCCCGCTTCAAAAAATCGCTTTCCTGGTTTTGGTGGGGATGATATTGCTTACCATTCTGGCCGATCAGGTTTACTCCAACTACGTGTTGCGCCCGCTGCGGCAAATAATTAAAACGAGGTTGAACAGCAGCCGTTTTCCGTATACAGACAGTTACAATAAGGTGCGCACCTCAACAGTCGATTTTCAGTATCTCGATATAAGCATACACCGCATGATGGAGACGATCACCAATAAGTTTCAAAAGGAGCGGGAGTTTATATCAAATGCATCGCATGAGTTGATGACGCCTATATCTATCCTGCAAACAAAAATTGAGAACATGTTTGTGGAGGAGGATATAGCCGATGAACTAAAGGTTCGCCTGCTGGAAATGCAGCGCATACTCAACCGCCTTAAAAGTATTACGAAAACGTTGTTACTGATATCGCAGATTGAGAACGAGCAGTTTATTAAGCAGGACGAGGTAAACCTGAGCGAAATGTTGCATGATGTGCAGGACGAAATATCCATCAGGCTGGAACAAAAGGACGTTGCGCTTACTATCGAGGTGCCGGCAGATATCGTGCTGCATAAGGTTAACAAGTTTTTGCTGTTTAACCTGTTTTTCAACCTGGTTAATAATGCTATTAAGTATAACATAGCCGGTGGCAGTATAAATATTACCGCGCGTAAAAATATTTCGGGCTTAATATTAAATATTGCTGATACCGGTATTGGTATAGGTGAGGATGAACTGCCCTTTATATTTGACCGGTTTAAAAAACTGAAGCGGGCCTTACAGCAGGAAAGTTTCGGCCTCGGCCTGCCCATCGTAAAATCCATAGCCGATTTTCATGGTATAGTTATAGAGGTAACATCTGAAAAAGGGCGGGGGAGTACCTTTAGCCTGATTATTCCGGATGAGATATTGAAGTAAACGCACGGTTACGCTTGTACTAAAAAAAGTGCAATAGTGTAAATATGGCAGGCGTACTGTACAGCGCGGCATGCCTTTGTTTTCTTAAATATTAAAAAATTATTGTAATGGTATTTGCAGAAGCCTGATTGTTACAATAAATATTATTAAACCTTTTTGGCACTGCCTTTGTCATAACAGCATAACCAAGATCATACATATACACAAAATGAAAACGTTAAAATTACAAATAGCCAAATTTAGTATAGCCGTAGCTGTAGTAGGTGTTGTAGCATCGGGTTGCGATTCGATGACCAAAACTCAAAAAGGTGCCGCTATTGGTGCAGGTGCCGGTGGTACCATTGGTGCTTTTATAGGTAAAGCTGCGGGCAACACTGCCTTAGGCGCTGTTATTGGTGGTGCTGTAGGTGGTACTGCAGGTGCTTTTATAGGCCGTAAAATGGACCGCCAGGCTGCAGAAATAAAGCAAACTGTACCGGGCGCTACCGTAACCCGCGAAGGTGAGGGTATCATCGTTAAATTCGATTCAGGTATTTTATTCGATGTGGATAAAACTGATTTAAAATCAGCAGCCCGCACCAATCTGGAAAACCTGGCTACTTCTTTAAAAAATAATCCGCAAACCAATATATCTATCATTGGGCATACGGATAGTACCGGTACCGCAAGCTATAACCAAACATTGTCCGAGCGTCGTGCGGCATCAGTAAAATCGTACCTGGTTACTAACGGTGTGTCGGGTTCACGTTTAAGCACTACCGGTAAAGGTAAAAACGAGCCTATCGCCTCAAATGCGACTGCTGACGGCCGTGCGCAAAACCGCCGTGTAGAGATTGTAATTGTAGCTAACGATGCTATGAAACAAGAGGCCAAGCAGGCGAGCAATTAAGCAAGCTCCGCTTAAAAGGGTAAATAAGATTAATAGTGAATAGATTGAAGCCCTGCCCGTATACGGCAGGGTTTTTTGTTTGACCTTTGGTGTCATGTTAAAATATTTCTTACCTTACACCTATAAACCAACTACACTATCACTTATGAAAACCAATCTTAATCAAAATATCCCTTTAATTTTATTTACGCTGTTAATAGCTCCTGTTTTATTGATGTCTTCCGGTTTTAAGCAAGCCGCTTATGGTATAATTGATACCACTAAAAATGATAATGCCCCGCGTGAAGTTTTGACCAGTCAGCAGATGTTTGTTGTAGAAGTGCAACCTGTTAAAAAAGGCAAATACAAAAATAAACGGGTCAACTTTCGTGCGGAGCTACGGGATGTGTTTCAAGTATTTAAGTACACTAAAGACACGTCAATTGTAGAATTGGATTGGGTAATGTGCCCCGATGGTAAATGCCCGGAAGCAAAATATTATGAACCCGGAACGCCGGAATATGCGCAACTTAATGTTCTTGTCAAAAATGCTAAGGCTATGTTGGCAAAGCAAGAGCGTGTCCGTAAAAAGTCTGTTAAGTAAGTTGCGTTAATTAATTGTCATTTCGACAAGGTACGAGGAGAAATCTGTCGGCCTGCTATGAACACGTGCAAATTTCTTGCTATGACTTTGGTAAAATAATTAAATTCCTACGCTATCGCGATCACCTTATCTTTCAGTACACCAAATATCCTGTCCGTTTTTTGGTTGCGTATGGCTACCTTACCCGTAAATCTACCGAAAGAGGGTAATATACCTTGTTTAGCGCCAAAGGCAAAACATGGAAGGGTGATGTGCTGCCTGCCCAGCCCGATTAATAATACGCCCGGATGTATGTGCCCGCAAAAGGCATAGGTGGTAGCTTGCTCCATTTGTTTAGTAGTCAATGGATGATGCAGCATTAGGAAGGGGCCTACCTGCAATTCGTCGTGTAGTTCAATATCCAGTTCGGTGTAGTGCCTGTCGTGAATAATATCGTGATTGCCTTTTATCAGTGTGATTTTAATTTTGGCATGGCGGCGGCGCCATAGGGTAAACCAATCCCAGTCGGCATTCATATCGCTGTGAAACAGGTCGCCTAAAAACAGGATTTTCTCCGGGCGGTGTTCATCAATCAAATCTGACAGTATGGCCAGATCGTCCTGCTCCATATCTCGCGGAACGGCAATGCCCGCTTTACGGAAGTGGCCCACTTTACCGAGGTGCACATCGGCGGCAATTAATGTTTTTTGCTGTTGCCAGTAGATGGCACGCTGAGGCAGTAAAATCAGATCTTCGCCTAAAAGGTTAAAAGGCAATCCCGCACAAATCGTCATACAGGTGCAAAGATAAACAATTCCCTAAATGCAAAAAGCCGGACAAACGTCCGGCTGTCTATTTGAAATTAATGTTTACAAAATGTCTTTTATATGCTTGTAGTTGGCTTTAATAGTATCGAGCACTTCGTCCATTTGCCCGCTTAATACCAGCTTGCTCATGGATAGCGCCATACCTTTAACCTGTTTAAACTCAATTTTGGGCGGCATGGCCAAGGCGTTAGGGTCGGTCATCACGTTGATCAGTGCCGGGCCATCATGGGTAAAAGCCGCTTGTATTGCCGCTTTTACACCTGTTGGCTCATTAACAGTTAAGCCCTTCATACCCATAGCTTGCGCAACTAACATAAAATCCGGGTTGTGCATGTCGGTTTGCCAGTCGGGCAGGCCGGCTACTTCCATTTCCAGCTTTACCATACCCAACGAGCGGTTGTTAAATACGATGATCTTCACCGGTAATTTATATTGTGTGATGGTTGCCAGATCGCCCAATAACATAGACAGGCCACCATCTCCGCATAGCGCAACCACCTGTCTGCCCGGAAACGCCAGCGACGCGCCAATGGCCTGCGGCATGGCATTAGCCATGGAGCCATGATTGAACGAACCCAGCATTTTGCGCTTACCGGTAGCATTAATATACCGCGCACCCCACACGCATGACATGCCGGTATCTACTGTAAAAATGGCATCATCATCGGCCATCTCATCAATGCAGTGCGATACATATTCCGGGTGAATTTTGTCAGTTTCGCCGGTATCTTCTACGTAGGTATGCATCTTCTTTTTTACCTCGCCATAAAACTCCAGTTGCTCTTTCAGAAATTTATCATCGGTACTTTGATTAACCAGCGGAAGCAAGGCTTGCAGGGTGTCTTTTACCGATCCGCATAAACCAATATCCACATTAGCGCGACGACCGATACGCTCAGGTTTGGTATCTACCTGCACAATGGTGCAGTCAGACGGTATAAAGTTAGCGTAAGGGAAATCAGTGCCCAGCAACAATATCAGATCCGAATGGTGCATGCTTTGATAGGCCGATGGTAAGCCAAGTAAACCCGTCATGCCCACTTCGTTGGGGTTATGGTGCTGTATATCCATCTTAGCGCGGAAGGAGTAGGCTACCGTAGCATGTAATTTTTGCGATAGTGCCACCACCTCATCGTGCGCGTCGGCAGCACCGATGCCGCAAAATATGGTGATCTTTTTATGCTGGCCAAGTACCGATGCCAAATTGCTCAAATCAGCATCCGACGGTTTGATAACCGGTACAGGGTTAAAGTTTTGTGTAGCAGTAGTTATTTCTTCGGCATCCATGCCGGTAATATCGCCGGGCAGGCCTAACACCGCAACGCCTTTTTTATGTAATGCGGCCTGTATGGCACCTTGCAGCATACGCGGCAATTGTTTAGGCGTGGTGGCTATCTGGTTGTAATGGCTACAATCGGCAAACAGTTTCAACGTATTGGTTTCCTGAAAATACTCGGTACCAAACTCTGTAGTGGCAATGGTTGAGGCAATGGCAATAACCGGTGCCCCAGAGCGGTGCGCATCATACAAACCATTGATGAGGTGCACGTGCCCTGGTCCGCTGCTGCCCGCGCAACAGGCAATACCGGTCAGTTCCGCTTCAGCCGCGGCGGCGTAAGCACCCGCTTCCTCATGGCGTACGTGAACCCACTGTATCTTTCCTGATCGCCTAACGGCATCGTTCACCTCGTTCAAACTATCGCCTGTAACGGCGTATATGCGTTTTATGCCCGCATTTATCAGCATTTCAACCAATTGGTCGGCTACTGTTTTTGCCATAGTTGTAATTGTTAATGTTTAAACATTTATATAGCAACCAACGGGTTGTGTATGAGTTTTAAAAAAGGTTGAAAAAGCTTTAATGGTTTATTCTTTTATTAAGAGGCTGTGCTCGTAATCATTGTCAGTCTGCTCTTGGCCGCAGAGGCCAGTTACTTTGTCTTAGACACAAAGTAACCAAACTTAGCGTAGCGATCTCATGAATACCTTAAAAAACAAATAATAATGTGAATAACGTCAAGCCGGAAAAAACCTTCATCCGCACAGGCAATACTCCCTGGCCCGGTTTTCCGGCAGGCCCACGCTCATTTTGGTAACTAAATAATAACGTTTAAAAAAAACTATAAATACTAAAGCACAAACCGTAAATAACCTCAATAACCGGCATCAGTAATGCCCGGAGCAGCACAGACCCTGCCAAAGCACAAATTTTCACCGGGCAGGACGTAGCCGGCGACTTTTGCTTCTTTTGTTCGCACAAAAGAAGTTGAGGACAAGTAACAAAGCGAATACTAATCGTTAATATCACTTTGCTTTTAATCACCTAAACCACTATATTGTATTCCCTTCAAAATAAGGGCATCTATCAATGATTGATAAACAAATTAATATAGCCTTTAAAGAATACACTTCTATTAATGAACTACCAGATGCTGATAAGGCATTATGCAATGAAGCTGTAAAAGCGCTCGATACTTCACACTCGCCCTATTCGCACTTTAAGGTAGGCGCGGCGCTGCAATTGAAAAGCGGCACTATACTGCGTGCCAGCAACCAGGAAAATGTGGCCTATCCATCCGGCTTATGTGCCGAGCGTGTGGCGCTGTTTAACTGGGGTGCTAACCATGCCGATGATGCTATTATAACCATGGCGGTTACCGCGCAAACCAATGATTTTGATCTGCTGAAACCCATCACCTCGTGCGGGGCCTGCCTGCAGGTTATGGCCGAATGCGAAAAAATCCAAAACACGCCCATGCGCGTACTGTTATATTGTATAAACGGCCCGGTTTGGGTGGTTGATGGAGTGCAGAGCTTTTTGCCATTCCTGTTTTTTGAAGATCGTTTAACACATTAACTAATGAAAATTAAACTACTATTAGTAATAGTTGTCACTCTGTTTACTGTTAACGCCAGCGCCCAAAAAGGGTTTCCGTTTGATGCCGAGGTGCGACAGTTTAAACACCAGGATAGTTTGCAGATGCCTGCGCCGGACGGGATATTATTCGTCGGTAGTTCATCTATCCGTTTGTGGGATGACCTGGAGAAACGCTTTGAGGGTAAGCCGGTTATAAAACGCGGACTTGGCGGCTCGGAACTTTGGCAATGGGTAGATTATTATACGCCTTATGTGCTGTTCCCTTATCAGCCTAAAAAGGTATTTATATACGCGGGTGAGAATGATATCGCCTCAGGCCGTACGGCTCAAAATGTGGCCGGTAGCTTTGAAAAGCTTTGGACGATGATCCACGATAAATTACCCAATGCCGAAATCTACTTCCTGTCTATAAAGCCAAGCCCAAGCCGAGCTAAATTTTTAAACGAGGTAATACTGGCTAATAACCTGATCAAGGCTTACGCGGATAGTAAACCTAAAACCCGGTTTATTGACGTAGCTACACCTATCCTCAACGAAAAAAACATGCGGCCCGATTCATCTCTGTTCAAAGGTGATTACCTGCACCTGAACAGCAAGGGGTATGACAAGTGGGAAAAAGTTTTGAAGAAATATGTGAAATAGCCTTAGTTTAGGCAGATGATGAAAAATCGCATCCTGCTGTTAGCTATTTTAGTAATTGTGTTGCCCGGTGTTACTAAGGCACAGGCCTTCAAAAAATTATCAACTGACCTGGTTCTTGTCGATGCGCCGTTTAAGCAATGCCATGCTTCAACTATTGTACAAAATAACGCAGGCGAATTACTACTGGCATGTTTCGGCGGCACGCAGGAGGGTAGGGATGATGTTTCTATATGGATAACCAAGCTCAATAACGGTAAGGCTACATCAGTAACAAAAGTAGCCGATGGTGTTGTGAACGATACCTCACGTTACCCGGCATGGAACCCGGTGCTGTTTAAAGATAAAACCGGTACCATTACCCTGTTTTACAAAGTTGGCCCAAACCCACGCGAGTGGTGGGGCATGTTCAAAACTTCAGTTGACGATGGCAAAACATGGTCTGCCGCCGTAAAATTACCTGCCGGTATTTTAGGGCCTATAAAAAATAAACCCGTTCAGCTTAAAAACGGCGTAATACTGTCGCTATCGAGCATTGAGGAAATGGGCGAGAATGGCCGCTGGAAAGTGCACATCGAGCGTTCTACAGATGAAGGAAAAACCTGGGCTAACATTCCGGTTGATACTGCCGGAAAATTAGATGTGATACAACCCAGCGTATTGACTTATCCCGGTGGCCGGTTGCAGATACTCTGCCGTAGCAGGCAGGGTAAGGTAGTGCAGGCCTGGTCAACCGATGGCGGTAAAACCTGGGGCAAGCTTTCCGCTACAACACTGCTCAACCCCAATTCGGGCACAGATGCGGTTACCCTGAAAAGCGGCAGGCAACTGATCGTTTATAATCCTGATGTGCCTGGTAAGGACTGGTTTAACGGTCGCGGTAAGCTGCGTGTTGCCATGAGCACGGACGGCCAAAAATGGACGGATGTTGCAGAACTGGAGAACGGCGACAAAGAGGAATATAGCTATCCAGCCATTATACAAACCAAAGACGGCTTGATACACATTACCTATACGTACGACCGGAAGAACATAAAGCATGTAGTGCTTCAGGAGAACAGTAAGTAATAAAATTAATTCGGATACTTACTCCACCAAAATATTATCACCAAATTTTTGCGAAACGGTAGTATGTTCCTTGCCGTCGATACTTATCACCAGCGAATTATCAAAAGAGATTTTCTCTACCAACTGTATTTTGGTGCCGATGCCGATGTTGAGCTTAGCCAGGTATTGCAAAAAGGCGCTGCTGGTATCGCGCACGGCCGCTACGTGGCAGGTGCTGCCGGCTTTCATGGCTGCAAGCGTAACCGAGTAGGGTTTGGCCATTTTACCATTGGCTTTGGGTATTGGGTCGCCATGCGGGTCATACTCCGGAAAACCCAGGAACTTGTCTAAACGGTCGGCCAGGGTTTCATTGTTTATATGCTCCAGTTCTTCGGCTATATCGTGTATCTCGTCCCAGTGGTAGCCCAGTTTCTCTAATAAAAACACTTCCCATAAACGGTGCCGCCTGACTATCAGCACCGCGTCCTTTAAACCCTGCGCAGTTAATTTTACACCTTTTTTCTTGTCGTATTCTATCAGTTGCTTTTCGGTCAGTTTGCGTATCATATCAACCACTGAGGCGGGGTTGTTGCCTAATGATTCGGCTATGGCAGTGGGCGTTATCTTGCCGCCAGCCTGCGCTAAACGATAAATGGCCTTTAAGTAATTTTCTTCTGATAGTGTATACATCGCTCAAACAACAAGTACACAAACATAGTTATTAGTTTAAACAAATAAAATTAGCCTTGTCTAATTTTATTTGTATCGTAAATTGAATTTTATGTATATGTTTGTACAAAATAAATCTATGAGATATACTTTGTTGTTCTTTATGCTGATAGCTGTACCTGTAGCACTTAAAGCGCAAACGGGCGAAGTAAAAGGCCGGGTAACTGCCGATACTACAGGTCTCTCTTACGCCTCGGTAACGGTAAGCGGCACAAAGTTGGGTACCCGTGCTGATGCTAATGGCTATTTTGAATTGAAAGGCATCCCGTCAGGTAGCCGCAGTATCAATTTTTCGAGCGTAACCTTTAAGAGTAAGAGCGTTAAGTTGAATATAATCGACGGGCAGCCGCAAATCATCAACGTAAACCTTAAACCGCTTGAAACTAAGTTGAACGAGGTGGTGGTAACCGGTGTATCTCGTGCAACGCAACTGCGTAAAAACCCTGTGCCGGTGGCGGTACTCTCAAAAAGCACCTTGGAGCGGCAGGTGAGTACAAATATTATTGAAAGCGTGGTAAAAGGCGTGCCGGGCGTTAATGCGGTTACTACCGGGCCCAATATTTCCAAGCCTTTTATCCGGGGGCTGGGCTATAACCGCGTGCTTACCTTATACGATGGCATCCGCCAGGAAGGCCAGCAATGGGGCGATGAACATGGTATTGAGATCGATGCTTACGGCCTGGGCAGGGTTGAGGTGGTAAAAGGCCCGGCAAGCCTTACTTATGGGTCTGACGCGTTAGCGGGCGTAATCAACATGATACCTTACATTCAGTCTGATAGTACCGGTTTCAGGGGAGATGTTACTACCGAGTATCATACTAATAATGGCATGGCGGCCACCTCAATAGGCCTAAATTATAGCAAAAACGACTGGAAATACAACTTGCGTGGCACCTACAAAATGGCGCACGATTATCGCAACCAAAACGACGGTTATGTATATAATAGCGGCTTCCGCGAATTGAATTTTACAGGGATAGCCCGTGCCGATAAAAAATGGGGTTACACGCAGATCGCCGCCACGCTATACCATAATCTGCAGGAGATACCCGATGGCAGCCGCGATTCGCTTACCCGCAGATTTACCAAACAGGTGGCTGAAAACGATGATATTAAAAACCGCCCGCTGGTTAGTGATGAGGAGTTACGCACTTACGCCATAGCGCCTTTGCATCAAAATATCAGGCATTACCGCGTTTACTCGCAAAGCCGGTTTAAGGTAGGCAAAGGGAGTATTAACGCTTTGTTGGGCGTTCAGCAAAACATCAGGCAGGAGTACACGCACCCTACCGCGCTTAAACAAGCCGCGCTGTATATTGTGCTCAATACTCTTAATTACGAAGCCCGCTATAACCTGCCGGTTTTTGCCGGGATAGAAAGCACTATTGGCGCTAATGGCTTTTACCAAACCAACCGCAATAAAAACGCTACCGATTTCCCGATACCTGATTATAACCTGTTTGATATCGGTACCTACATCTTTGCCAAAAAAAGCTGGGGTAAGGTTGATGTTTCGGGCGGTGTCAGGTATGATAACAGGCATATCAAATGGAATGATTTTTATGTAGGTACCGATGTGCAAACCGGCTTTGGTAAACAAGTGCAGGCCAGTACGCCAAATGCGTTGCTGCAATTTCCGGAGTTTGATAAAAACTATACCGGCATTTCGGGCAGTTTAGGTTTAACTTATAACATTACCGAGCGACTCCTTATCAAAGCAAACGTGGCACGCGGCTACCGAGCGCCAAACATTACCGAGATCGGCTCGAACGGGCTTGACCCGGGCGCGCATATTGTTTACCTGGGTAACCGTACCTTTAAGCCTGAATTCAGTTTGCAGCAGGATGTGGGCTTTATTGCCTACCTGCGCCACATGGATATTATGGCTGAGTTTTTCAATAATAATATCGACAATTACATTTATCAAGCCCGCCTTACTGATGCCAACGGCAACCCGGTAGTAATCGTCGAGGGTAACAGTACTTATCAGTATCAGCAATCGAAAGCCCGACTTTATGGTGCCGAGTTTACGCTCAACCTGCATCCCGAAGGGTTAAAATGGCTGAGCTTTAACAATAGTTTGGCTTACGTGCGGGGTATAAATAAAAACGAAGCGTTGGTACAACAATCAAACGGCGCGGCAAAGTACCTGCCCTTTATTCCGCCGCTGCATGTACGGTCGCAATTACGGTTTAAGCTGGATGGTGAGTATGGCGTGTTCTCTAAAATTTATGCAGGTGTTGAGGCTAATATTTACTCGGAACAGGATAAATTTTACGCCCTTGATAATACCGAAACCTACACGCCAGGCTACACGCTCATCAACCTAAGCGCGGGCACCACCATCAAAACCCGAACCGACAAAAAATGCCTCGAGTTGTTTTTGCAGGCTGATAACTTGTTCGATAAGGTTTATCAATCCAACCTTAACCGTTTAAAATACTTTGAGTACTACCAATCGTCACCCAATGGCCGGTTGGGTATTTATAATATGGGCCGTAACGTGAGCGTGAAAGCGATCTGGCATTTTTAGCATTCAGAATAATGCATTACGACTCATCTCATCAAACCTTAAAATATGATTAGTGTTTAAGAAGGAGAACGTATTTTTACACCATGAAAAACTATAAAATATTATTATCTGCCGCGGCTTTAGCACTTGCCTCGTGCGGTGCCGGTAACAGCAATTCGGGCAATGCCGATTCAACTGCAAACAATGCCGATAGCACTGTACAACAGGATGCCCCGAAAACCATCTACGCCACCATGCAAATAGCCGATACGGTGAAAATGGGCGAGCCGGTTAATTTGAAATTTACGGTTTATAACCCTGCGGATACGGCATCAAAGTTTTTGAAATGGCATACCCCTTTCGAACCACCTTTAAGCAAATATGTCGACGTTAAAGGCGAGAACGGGCAGGAAGCCAATTATAAAGGCGCCATGGCAAAACGCATGATGCCGCCACCTGCCGATAGCTACATTAAACTTGCCCCCGGCGACAGCACTTCAGCTACAGTCGATTTGGCAAAAACATACGCTATAGAAAAACCGGGCAAATATACCGTGGTTTACAACAGCGCCGGCGTAAGCGGACTAACCGTGAAGGATAGTGTAAGCTTTATGTATGTAAAATAACCCGGGTAAAGTTTATAAGATAAGCTTCTCTGAAATTTTTTAGGGGGGCTTTTTCTTTGATAATTCCGTAAAGAAACCCAACTTCGCAGTCCGAAAAAACGATGCTTATGGTAACTCATTTCAAAAAAATTGCCACCGAACTTGCTATTGCCGAAAAACAGGTAAGCGCTACCGCTAACCTGTTGGATGAAGGGGCTACCGTGCCCTTTATATCGCGATATCGTAAAGAGCTGACGGGCAGTTTGGACGAAGTACAGGTTGCCGCCGTGCGCGACCGCTTGCAGCAACTGCGTGACCTGGACAAGCGCCGGGAAGCCATACTGAAATCATTAGCCGATATGGGTAAGTTAACACCCGAATTGGAAGCCAAAGTAAACGAAGCTGAAACCATGGTTTCGTTAGAGGATATTTACCTGCCCTACCGCCCTAAGCGTAAAACCCGTGCTACCGCCGCCCGTGAAAAGGGGTTGCAGACACTGGCTGATGCCCTGCTTGAGCAAAACAGGTTTGATGTAGAGGCCGAGGCTGAAAAATATATCGATAAGGAAAAAGGTGTAGCAGACAGTAACGAAGCGCTTGCAGCTGCCCGCGATATTATTGCGGAGTACATCAGCGAGCACGCCGATACCCGCACCAAAATGCGCGAGCTGTTCGTCCAAAAAGGCACCATACAAAGTAAGGTGGTTGATGGTAAGGAGCAGGAAGGCATTAAATATAAGGATTATTTTGATTGGAGCGAACCCGTGAAAACTGTCCCGTCGCACCGTTTACTGGCCATGCGCAGGGGAGAAAAAGAAGAGATACTTTGGCTGGATATTAAGCCTGCTGATGAAGATGCCATAAGCTTGTTAGAAAAGGCTTTTATAAAAGGCAATAACCCGGCATCGCAACAAGTACAACTGGCCTTGCTGGATAGCTACAAACGCCTGCTCAAACCATCTATGGAAACGGAGGTGCGCCTGTTTACCAAAAAGCAGGCAGATGACGAAGCCATCCGTGTATTTGCAGAGAATGCCCGACAGTTATTGCTGAGCGCGCCGCTTGGTCAAAAACGTGTAATGGCTATTGATCCCGGTTTCCGTACGGGTTGTAAGGTGGTTTGTTTGGACGAACAGGGCAAGCTATTGGAGAATGCCACCATCTATCCGCATACCGGCGCGGGTAATGTTCGCGAAGCCGAGAAAACAGTTAAACATTTAGTAGCGCAGTATCAAATACAAGCTATAGCCATCGGTAATGGCACCGCAGGCCGCGAGACAGAGGTTTTTGTGCGTGGGTTAAACCTGCCGGGTGTTACTATCGTGATGGTGAACGAGAGCGGGGCATCGATCTACTCCGCGTCGGAAGTGGCGCGTGAGGAGTTTCCGGATAAGGATGTTACTGTGCGTGGCGCCGTATCTATCGGCCGCAGGCTGATGGACCCCTTGGCCGAATTGGTAAAGATCGATCCGAAGTCAATTGGCGTAGGGCAGTACCAGCACGATGTGGATCAGAATAAACTGCAAACGTCATTGGATGATACCGTGATCAGTTGCGTAAATGCCGTGGGGGTTGAGCTGAATACCGCATCAAAGCAGATACTGGCCTATATATCGGGCCTCGGGCCACAATTAGCGCAAAATATTGTTACCTATCGTGATCAGAATGGTGCCTTCAAGCGCCGCAACGAACTACGGAAAGTTGCCCGTTTAGGCGATAAGGCTTATGAACAGGCTGCCGGTTTTTTGCGCATCCGCGATGCCGTAAACCCGCTTGATGCAAGTGCGGTACACCCTGAGCGGTATGCACTGGTTGAGCAAATGGCAAAAGATCACGGCTGCTCCGTAAAGGAATTAATGACCGATGAGAAGCTACGTAAAAGCATCAACCTGCAAAAGTACGTGTCTGATACCGTGGGCCTGCCAACCCTGAATGATATTATAGCCGAGCTGGCCAAGCCGGGACGTGACCCGCGCGAGCAGTTTGAGGCCTTTAGCTTTACCGATGGCGTTAACGTGATTGACGATTTAAAGATAGGCATGAAGCTGCCGGGTATAGTAACCAATATTACGGCCTTCGGCGCCTTTGTTGATATCGGCGTGCACCAGGATGGTTTAGTGCACCTGAGCCAGATCACTAACCGGTTTATAAAGGATCCGAATGAAGTGTTAAAAGTGCATCAAAAAGTGGAGGTGCGCGTTACCGAGGTGGATGTTAACCGCAAGCGGATATCACTAACCATGAAGGATGATAAAAAACCTTCCGCGCCGCGCCGTGTCGATAATAACAGAGGGGTATCAAACCAAAAAAATAAGCCACACCCGGAAACGGATATGGCTGCTAAGCTTGCTGCTTTAAAAAGTAAGTTTAAGTAAACGTGTTATTCCAGCGTTATCTGTCGTTTAATGCTTTCTTCCAAAGAAATGAATGTCTCGGTGCGCTGAATACCGCTTACGCTTTGTATATTTTCGTTCAATACTTCGCGTAGGTGGTTAGTATCATGGCATACTATTTTAGCGAAAATGCTCCAGCTGCCGGTAGTGTAATGCAGCTCAACAATCTCGTTGATCTTTTTTAGCTGTGCTACGGCCTCCTGGTATTGTGAGCCCTTTTCAAGGTAAATACCCAGGAACGCGGTTATATCATATCCTAATTTTTGCGGGTCAACCTCCAGGCTGGCACCTTTTATAACGCCCATCTCTTCAAGTTTTTTCATACGTACGTGTATGGTACCGCCTGATACGATAAGTTCCTTTGCAATCTCCGTATAGGGAGTAGTTGCATTTTTCATTAAGATCGATAATATCTGTATATCGAGATTATCAATTTCTAAATTTTGGGCTTTTCTGTGGGGCATAAATTAGAAAATCTATATTTTATTACAAGTTTAATTAAAATCTGAATAAAAATAAAATTATTTTATTGAAATATTTGCAAGAATTTAAGTTGTCGCTTAAATTTGTATTAAGCAAATGAGAAATGCTTACCGTTCTTTAAAACAAAAAATACTGTTGGGTGGTGAAATTTTTGGCAGACACACCTCCTTGTCCCGGTGGCGGAGATTATGGGAAACCCGAAGCGGGCTAACCACTCTGTGGAGGTTCGAATCCTTCCCCAACAGCATCCGATGGCTCGGATAATTACTGTAGGATGGTGAAATTTTGGCAGACACACCTCCTTGTCCCGGTGGCGGAGAACCTGGGAAACTCTTAGCAATAAGAATAACCACTCCGTGGAGGTTCGACTCCTTCTCCTACAGCTCTTCTCATAATTTAGGTTTATAATTGGTTAGTAAAGGCCCCTGCCCATCAGGGGCCTTGCTTTTTATAAGATTTTTGACTTGCCCCGTCTTCGCTTCGCTGGACGATCCTCTCTGCAAGGGCGTAAAGAGGGAGAGAAGCAGATAAGAATATTTTTATAGCATATTAACTATCTCTCTTTGCCACTAAAAGAGAGATGGGGGTATTTACAATTTCTAGTACTAAAAATCCCCTTTTGCTCGTGCAAAGAGGGACGCCGAACGTATTAATGGCAGGTGAGTAAATACTGTTACCGTCCGTCCAACCCAAACACTTCCGCCAGCAACTCGTACGATCTTAACCTGTCTTCAAAATGTTCGCAAATGGTTATCGCGATTATTTCGTCAACTTTATATTCATCAGCCAATGCAGTAAGCTTTTGTTTGATCTCGTTAGGTTTGCCGGTTACTATGCGTTTACTGTGGTGGATGAGCCTGGCCACCTCTGGCTCGTTGTATACCACATCCTTTACATCATCATAGGTTAGCGGACCGATGGGGCCGCCTTTTTCAAATTGTAAAAAGCGGTGCTCCATTACCGCGCGGTGCTGCATTAGCTTCTCCTCATCTTGTGAACAGAAAACAAACAGCGCCATGTTTGCTTGTGGTTCCGGCATATCTTCGGATGGCTGAAAACGCTCGCGATAAAGCTGAACTGCCGCCGCGCCACCATTAGGATTAATAAAGCGGGCGTAAGACAGGCCCATGCCGAAGTGTGCGGCAAATAAACCGCTTTGCCCGCTGGAGCTTAGCAGCCACATGCCCGGTACGGTTTGCACCTGCGGTATAGCGCGTATGCGGGCTTTAATGGTTCCCGGTTCGCCGCGGTCATGAAAATAATCAACCAGGTCGGCAAGCTGCTCAATAAAATCCTGCTCACGGAATTGGTTTGATGGATTAAGTATGCCGGCCGTAATACGGTCGGTACCCGGCGCGCGACCCATCCCCAGGTCGATCCGGCCAGGAAACAAGGCTTCCAGCATCCTGAAATTCTCCGCAACCTTTAGTGTGCTGTGGTTAGGCATCATAATACCGCCGGAGCCAATGCGCAAGTGTTTGGTAACGCCCGCAAGGTGTGCCATTAATACTTCGGGAGTTGAGCCGGCCAGTATACCGGTATTATGATGTTCTGATACCCAAAAGCGGTGATAGCCCAGTTTATCAGTAAGTTGTGCCAATGCTATAGTTTCCTGAACGGCCTGCTTGGCGGTAGCGCCTTTGCGAACGGGCGATTGATCAAGAACACTCAGCGTTATTTTATTCGTACTCATAGAATAGCTTATACTATACAAAACTATAATGTGCGCAACAAAATCGAGGTTTGAAAACCGTTTATGGCATTGCTATTACTAATGGTTATTTGCCTTTGTTTTGCGCGGATCCATTATCATAATGCTTAAACATCCCTAGGCCATAAACAATTCCAAGTGCCAGGTACGGATTTTTTGACACATTGCCGTGCAGTTTAAAGCCAATGCTGGCGCCAAAAGCCGTAGGCTCACCAACCGGTATAATATGATATATGCGAAAGCGCCGTTTTCGGCCTTTAAACCAATTAACATTCAATTCAAATGGCAAACCTGGATAATAGTCATAAGTTATAGTTTTACTACCGCCGGCATTGGGGTATTTACGTACCCGGTAATTGAATGATGCACCGGCCGAAAAACTCAAGCCACGTGTATTGGTAAGGTATCGTCGGCCATATAGCATGCCGTATTCCTGATAATGTCCCTGATCTTCAATGGCAATTATTTGTAATTTCCTTAATTGCGGGTCTCCTCCGGCCAAATCAGCAATGGCATTGTATCTGAGGGTGAACAGATTTTTTTTGTATTGGTAATTGATATTAAAACCACCGTATAAGCCATCGGCTCCTAAAAATGCCCATCCGAAATGAAGGTCACTATAAATAATCGGGTTGGTTTTTGTCTGATTTAATCGGCGGGCAGTGTCAACGTTTAAACTATCCTGCGCAATAGCATTTAAAGTAAGGTAAAATAATGCAAATAAGATAAAGGTAGCTTTAGGTTGCATATAAATGTGATATGCGTTAAATATAAAGGTTGTTTTAAGTTGCTCTATAAAAGTTGTTGCACAAAAAAGCCTGCTTAAAAAGCAGGCTTTGAAAATTGTATTTAGTTTGGTTTGGAGGTCTTATTTGGTAACATACATTACCTGTTTAACCGCCTTAACCACTCTGTCGGCATTTGGCAGGTACTCCTGTATCAGGGTAGGAGCGTACGGCAGGGGCACATCGCCACCCATAATACGTTGAATAGGCGCGTCTAAGTAATCAAACGCATCTTTTTGTACTTTAAAAGCAACCTCAGTTGCGATAGAACCCAATGGCCAGCTCTCTTCAACTATTACTAAGCGGTTGGTTTTCTTAACCGACTCAATAACGGTAGCATAGTCAATAGGGCGAACGGTGCGCAGGTCAATAACCTCGGCGTTGATGCCTTCTTTAGCAAGTTCTTCAGCAGCGGCGTTAACCACTTTCATTATTTTACCAAAACCTACTAAGGTTACATCGGTACCTTCTTTAACTACTTTAGCTTTACCTATTTCAATGTAGTAGGTTTCTTCAGGCACTTCGCCTTTATCGCCGTACATTAATTCCGACTCCATAAAGATAACCGGATCCGGATCAAGGATAGCTGATTTCAACAGACCTTTAGCATCGTAAGGGTTTGATGGAACAACCACTTTTAAGCCCGGGCAGTTGGCATACCAGTTTTCGAAACACTGGCTGTGTTGTGAGCTAAGCATACCCGCGTTACCGGTTGGGCCACGGAAAACGATAGGCACAGAAAACTGGCCACCGCTCATGCTCATCATTTTTGCTGCCGCGTTGATTACCTGGTCAATAGCTACAAGCGAGAAGTTGAACGTCATGAACTCGATGATCGGTTTTAAGCCGTTCATGGCCGAGCCGATGCCGATACCCGCAAAACCCAATTCAGAGATAGGCGTGTCAATAACGCGTTTTGCGCCAAACTCATCAAGCATACCCTGGCTTACTTTGTAGGCACCATTATATTCGGCAACCTCTTCGCCCATCAGGTATATGGTATCGTCATTGCGCATCTCTTCCTGCATGGCCTCGCGAAGCGCTTCTCTGAATTGTATTTCTCTCATTGTACTTTGAAAAATGATTTTTTTACGGACGCAAATATAATCGATAATGTTTGAAATGCAATCTGCCCGCATTTTAATAAAGTCATTTTTACCGGGCATGTTTATAAGTTTGTTACATTAGTCAAACAAAACTTCATCTGAATGAAATTCCCTTCGTTGAAAAATCTGGCTGAAAGTGCTGCAAAAACCGCAAAGCGTTTCCCATTTGAAATGCTTTTCGCGCTTACGGCAACTATAGCCACCACCGTAAATATCGAGCTGAACACAATTGCCCGCGAAGCCGAAAGCTGGTGCCTGCGCCTTATCATGATGGGTAACCTGGGTTTGCTGCTCAACCTATCGGCCACGTTGTTTGCCGAGGCGAACGGCTATAACCGTACTAAAAAATTGTTGCTCAATGTGGTTGCATCTGGCATTGCCATAGCTATTCTACTCCTTATTAACCCGGTAGAACGCGAGGCCGACTATACCCGTTTCTTTTTGCTGAGCATTGCGCTGCACCTGGCAGTGGCGTATGCGGGTTTTACGCAAAGCGGGCACATACAGGGTTTTTGGCAGTTTAATAAAACGTTGTTTCTGCGGTTTTTAACATCGGCATTGTATTGCGTTGTTTTAGGCCTGGGCATTTCGGCGGCTGTTGGCGCGGTCAACTATCTTTTCGGGGTTAATTTTGAGTTTGATACCTACCGGATCATCTGGACATGGATCGTGTTCATGTTCGGCACCATCTTCTTTTTGTCGGGCGTGCCAACTGATTTTTGGGTTTTAGACGGAGACTTCAGTTATCCGAAAGGATTAAAAGTATTTACCCAATATGTGCTCATTCCGCTGGCTACCATTTATGTAGCTATATTATTAGCTTACGAGGTTAAAATATTAGTGGAATGGAACCTGCCTAAAGGGAATGTAGGCTACCTTATTATGGGTTATTCTGTATTCGGCATACTATCATTATTGCTGGTTTACCCTATACGCGAGCATGCCGAAAACAAGTGGCTTAAAACCTACGCCCGCAGTTTTTACTTTTTAATGCTGCCTTTGCTGGTGCTGTTGTTTGTAGCCATTGGCACAAGGGTATTTAAGTATGGTATCACCGAGTTCAGGTACTTTTTAGTGTTGCTGGCCTGCTGGCTGCTGTTTATTACCATATACTTTTTGCTGTTTAAAAAGCAGAATATAAAGTTGATACCAATAACGCTAAGCGTGCTTGCACTGCTATCGGTTTATGGTCCGCAAGGTGCGTTTTCGGTATCGGAGTTTTCTCAACGACGTATTTTAGTAAACATCATGGAGCGCAATGGTAGTTACCGCGATGGTAAATTCATTCCTGTAAAAAAGATAAGCAAGCAGGATGGTAACCGTGCGGCAGCCGTATTAGAGTATTTGGTACTTCGGCACGACCTTGCCTCTTTGCAACCTTATTTTAAAACGGATCTGCAAGTAGCAGGCGATTCATTAGGCAAACAAAAAAGCAAATGGAATAGCGGTTTTGTAGTAGATCGATACGAGTTAAAAAGCAATAAGTTAGCATGGGCCAAAAAGAGGTTGAATCTAAATATGTACAGCGGGAGGTATTATGATGGTGAAGTTTTAGATACCGATCATCAAGCGCCGTACAGCAACTTTGTTAATCAGGATGTTGTATTATCATTGGCAGGTTATGATTATAGTTTAAACCTTGATGCGTATGACTCCGTTGGTGTAACAACCCGGTCGGCGGGCTTAAACGTAAAGCAGGGCATAAGCAAGGCTCAGTTTAGCCTGTGGATCAATAATGAACAGATTACGCTGAATACCATGAAGATTATTCCTCAGTTAGATACTATTAAACTTAAACGCGCAGCAGAAGCTACTGAACATGAATATGACCCTATCAGCGTACCAGCTTCAAAACTTACCCTTACCGGCCAGTCTAAAAGCTTTGAGGTGAAGCTGGTTTTTAAAAATCTAAACTATGTTTACTATGATAACACAAAGGTTGACCAAGTAAACGGAACAGGCACTTACCTCATCAAGCGCAAATAAAATAAGCGGAGGCCCGGTAATTTACCGGGCCTCCGCTTATTTTATTTGCAATGGTCATTAGTCATTAGGCAATTGTAATTAGTAGTTTGTTTAATGACTAATGACCACAATGACCAATGCCCAAACTATTTTCTTTCGCCTTTTAAGGTAGCGGCTATCTCCAAGGCTTTTTGAGCGTTAACAATGCCGCCTGTTTTTGATAGGGTGGTAAAGTCAACTTTATCTGTTTTGCTGCCCGGTTTTAATACCATGGTACCGTTAAGCGGCGCTGCCGATTGCAGGATAACCTGTTTTAACTGTTTAGCGCTTAGCTTAGGGTAATACTCTAACACCAACGCTGCAACACCTGCTGTAATTGGCGAGGCAAAGCTGGTACCATCGGCGGTGTTAAACTCAGCATCCTTGTCAATTGACGTTACTTTTACGCCCGGCGCAAAAACGTCCACATTCTTTTTACCATAATTGCTGAATGATCCGGCCAGTTCCTGGTCGTTCTTCGCGGCTGATGCACCTACCACAATCACGTTGTCCATATCGGTAACCGAGCCATCCTCAAAAGTATCATTCGGGAATTGCGGCTTGGCATCAACATCCTGATTATCATTGCCCGCGGCCTGCACTAACAATACATCTTTTGATGCCGCATATTTAAAAGCTTCGTCGACCCATTTTTTGTGTGGCGACAGTTTTTTACCAAAGCTCATGTTGATGATCTGGGCGCCATTATCCACCGCGTAGCGTATGGCTTTGGCAATATCTTTATCATATTCATCACCATTCGGCACAGCCTTTATACCCATCAAACGCACATTGTCGGCAACGCCATCAATGCCATAGCTATTGTTACGCACAGCGCCGATCAGGCCGGCGACGCCAGTACCATGTGATGCATCCGGGAATTTAAGGATGTTGCTGCCGTAGGGCTTGGTATCCCATACATCCGGGTTATCGCCTACTATGCGCTGGCGCGAGGTAAGGTCGGGGTTAATATCGTTATTAAGTTTAGTAAGGTACTCGCTCAACTCTTTAATAACACCTGCGGCATCATCATCTCCGCCTTGCTGTGTAAATATCGACTGCCAGATGGCCTTGCTCTGCATTATTGTATCATTAGCCGAGGTGATCTTCTCCAGGTCGCCTTTCTTAAACGAGCCCTCAGCGTTCAACTTAAGTTCGCGTTTTATATAACCGCTGGTAGCCATCAACACATTCAATACCGGCGATAACTGGTCCGTCTCGGTTTTGGCTTTAGCAACGGTAGTATCGTGGGTTGCCTTTACCTTTTGCCAGTAGGCGAATTCTTTTTTATCGGTAGCGTTAGCCGCGGTAATGATGGCGTATTTGCCCTTCAGGCGATTGTACTCACGCACTTCTTCCGTAGTTTCGGTATAGTCGGCTTTGCCGCCCGGGCCGCCTAAAAAGTTCCAGCCGTGTACATCGTCGGTATAGCCGTTCTTGTCGTCATCCTTTCCGTTAGCAGCTTTTTCTTTCGGGTTTACCCACAGTACTGATGTAAGGTCTTTTTGTGCAGTATCAATGCCGCTGTCAATCGTTGCTACTATTACTGTTTTGCTTTTTTTGCCTTTTATCAATTCATAGGCAGGAGTAAGGCTTATGCCAAAATAACCATCAGTTTTCAGGTCGAGCAGGTGCCAGTTTTTAGGTAATTCGGCAGCCGGCGCAGCGGGTGCCGCAGGCGTTTGGGCATGTGCGCCAAGTGTAAGCAGTAAAGCGCCGGCCAGCAAAGGGGCGGCTATCGTATTTTTTAAATTAAGCATGTATAACTGTATTTTTTAAAGTGTTTGATGTATGATAACGGGCTGGCACTGATAATTTTCGGGGTAAAATACCTTTATGCGCGGCCATGTTTGCAGGTTGTACTAAATTTATAGTTTTTGTCGTTTATATGTAAACAGTAAACGGAATAACAACAAGGTTGCGTATAATGTTGTATCTTTATCAAAGGTAATTTTTTAATCCGATTTCGGCCATCAACTCTCCGCCGTATTCTATCCCTTTAATATTTGTTTATTATCAGGTAGTTACAGCTGCAGGTTGTTAGCTAATGTGCGGATGTGGAAAACTAAATAAATACCGCGTTGATTTTAGTTGTTAAATTCAATGCAAATAAGCCTTAAAAGCAATTTTAAATGATATTGCTTTATAAGCGAGATGTTCTGCAAACAAATAAGTGAATGGAAGAAGAATTTGAATTTGGTTTTACTGAGGATCCCAAGTTCTCGGTAGAACGTTACGAAGAGATGATTCGTAACCACGACCAGTACTTTTTTGATGCCCAGGCGTTTGAGAACATTATCGACTACTATATCGAGAAGAACGATCCGCCGAAAGCATTACAGGTAGTGGAGTATGCCCGTAACCAGCACCCGTTTGCCGCTGTGTTTTTAATAAAGCAGGCGCAATTGCTGATGGTTACCAACCGTGCGAGTGATGCTTTTGAAGCCCTTGATAAAGCTGCCATGCTCGAAGCGTCTGACCCGGATATATACATCATCCGCGGCAACCTTTACGAGAGCATGGAGCGTTACAGCGAAGCACTTGAGAATTATGAAAAGGCATTACAACTAGCTGATGATACTGACGAGGTGTTATTACACATGGCCTACGTGCATCAAAACATGGGCGAGTATGAGCAGGCTGTAGTGTACTTAAAACGCTGCCTTGAGCAGAATATGGAAAACCAGGATGCCCTGTATGAGCTCGCTTTTTGCTATGACGTGCTGGATAATCAGGAAGAAAGCGTACAGTTTTATCAGCAATATATTGATAACGAACCTTACAGCTATGCCGCCTGGTATAACCTGGGCAATGCCTTCACTAAGCTCGGTTTGTTTGAAAAGGCTATTGATGCCTATGATTATGCTATCCTGATTAAGGACAGCTTTGCATCAGCCTACTTTAATAAGGGTAACGCACTGGTTAACCTTGAAAAATATGCCGAGGCTATAGAGGTGTACCGCCAAACTTTTGAGTACGAGCAGCCTAATGCCGATACTTACTGTGCCATTGGCGAGTGCTATGAGAAGCTGGAGCAGATGGATGATGCCCGCGCCTTTTACAAAAAATCAGTTAAAATGGACCCAAAGCTGGCTGATGCCTGGTTTGGTATAGGGGTAACCCTTGATTTTGAGGAGCGATATTTTGAGGCACTGCACTTTTATAAAAAAGCGCTCGACCTCGACCTGTCAAACGCGGATTACTGGTTTGCCATTGCTGATGCCGAATATAAACTGGGCCATATTGAGGAAGCAGAAAAAGCTTACGAAAAGGTTGTGGAACTGAACCCGGTTGATGTTGATGCCTGGCTGGATTACTCCTCTATATTATACGAGCAGGAAAAGCTGGCGGACGCAATAGAGGTGATGACGCAGGCCATTAAGAACAATCCTGACGCTGCCGAGCTGTATTACCGTATGGTGGCTTACCTGTTTGCCCAGGGCGACTATAACGAGGCGCTTAACCAACTGGAACTGGCGCTTTCAACCGATCCTGAAAAACATTATATCCTGTTTGATTATTTGCCGCAGCTGCAAAAAAACAAGGTGATTATTGATATCATCAGCAGGTATACAAGATAGTTTTTTGATTAATGCTTTATTTTTATTCAGCGGCCGGTATAACCCGGCCGCTGTTTTTTTATAGGCTCATGTATGGCGTCCACCAGTTGGAGATCAGGTTTTCGCTAACCTCAGTAGGGGTCCCGGGCGATGGCATAAATAAACTGATGCCTTTTTGCGCGGCATAGTTGATCACCTTTTCGGCAGGCTCGTACCAGGCGTGCGGGGCAAGATTGAAAGTGCCCCAGTGTATAGGCATCATTATTTCACCCTTAAGCGCTAAATGGGCGTTTGTAGCATTATCAGGCCCCATGTGTATATCGGGCCAGTACTTTCCGTAAGCACCAACTTCAAGCATGGTCAAATCAAACGGACCAAACGCATCGCCGATATCTTTAAAGCTCGGTGAGGGTCCGGAATCAGCTCCGAAATATATATTATGCTGCGGCCCTTTGATCACAAATGAAGACCACAGTGTTTCATCGCGGTTAAACAGTCCCCTGCCCGAAAAATGCCTGGCCGGAGCGGCGGTTATCGTTAGGTGGCCCAGCGTAGTGCTATCACCCCAGTTTAATTCGGTAACCGTTTTTACACCCCATTTGCGCAGGTACCGGCCTATACCTAATGAGCAGATAAACGGAATGTTTTTAGTAGCAAGGTATTTAATTGTGTTCTCATCCAGGTGATCATAATGATCGTGCGAACTGATGACGGCATCAATATGCGGTAATTGGTTTAAGGATAGTGGTGCATCAAAAAAACGCTTGGGCCCCATGCGTTGCGTAAACGATACCCGCTGGCTCCAAACCGGATCGGTAAGCAGGCGTTTGCCATCAATTTCGATGATAATGCTGGAGTGGCCTATCCAGGTAATGCGCAGGCCGGTGGCGGGCGGTGTACTATATAAAGCGGCATCCGTTTTAAATGGGCCTAACGTTTTTTTAGGTACGTTTTCCTCTTTATTAAGCATGTACTCGCGCAGTATCGGCAGCATGCGGCCAAGTCCGGCGGCATCAGTAGGTATAATATTTGCAAATTTTTTGCCCTCTTTTTTGGCGGGTTGTATGCCCATAGTGTGGTGTGTTAATTATAAACACTAATATGGTGCTTTGTAAATCAATCGCTTTGTAAAAAAGTAATGCATTTGTCGCAAAAGTTTTTTAGTATCTGCGGCAGTTCTTTAGCAATATAAGGATGCGTGCCGCCAAACACATGGTCGCCACCTGGAATGATATAGAGTTTTGTGTTTGGTTGTGCCGCATGTAATTCTTCCGCATGGTTCAGTGGTACCGTTGGGTCCGCATCGCCATGCGCTATAAGCCAGGGCTGCGTGATCTCCGTAGCACGAACAATAATGTTCAGCCGTTCTGGGTTTTTATCCAGATCGTCCAGCAATGTGGATTTTACCGGCATTTGCTGCCCGGTACGGTAATTAGGGAAGTGCATTACCCCCGTTAGCTTCCATTGTTTTTCGGCCTGGCGCGGCCACAGGTTTCTAAAGGTGGCCACCGCCGCCATGGTGATCAGCTTTTTTATCCGAGAATCCTCTGCCGTATGTATAATGCTGATGCCGCCGCCCATACTGTGACCAATCAGGTAAACTTCATCAGTGCGTTTAAATGCCGCGCCACTTGCTGCAAAATCGAGCACATGTTTCAGGTCATCCAGTTCAATCGAAAAAGTATTTTCGCTGAAACTGGTCAGATCAGCAAATTCAGTGGGCTCTTCGGCCGTAGTGCCATTATGCGAAAAATTAAACTTCAGGAAACGATAACCATTTTGCGCGAAGTAGCGCGCTACCAGGTTATGCGTGCCCCAATCCTTAAAGCCTTTAAAACCATGCGCAAAAATAACAAGCGGTGCATCACGATTATCCGTATCAACAGTAATGTCAAGCGAGATGGGGCGGCCTTTGGCGCCAGGGGTAACAAAATGGTCCTGTACTATCATTCGTAATAAACGGTTGTAATGGTGTAACGGTGCGCCGGTTGTTTTGTTTAAGCAGGGCGTTCGTCGGTAACCGATGCGCACCACCAGGCCCAGGCAATCAGCAAAGGCTGCAATGCAATCAACCTTATCCAGGCCAGCAGAGGCGTTACGGTTATGCTGCCTAATTGCAAAGGTGCATGGATAACCATATCAATATGTACCGGCAAAAACGCGATCAGCATCAGTATAATGCCATGGGCAGCTAACTTTCTTGTTCGCTCAAATATCAGCATCAGGGCAAAAAGCACTTCAAAAGCGCCTGCCAGTATATTAAGCACGGCTGGCATGGGCAGGTAAGGGGGGATAATTTTGATGTATGATGCCGGGTGTACAAAGTGATTAATACCTGCAAGCAGGTAGCCGATTATCATGATAATTAATGGAGCTTTTTTCATGTATCAGTTTTGTAGCCGGATAATAACCTGTTGAAAAGCACCGCCCTGCATAATTATAAATTAATGCAGGCAACCATGTAGCCAATTAACAGGTACTTGCTAATATGGATAAGTGATAAGCGGCAAACGCAAAATATTGTTTTGCCATGTTGCAGGTGCGGGCTGAAAAATGTTTATTTGCGGCCCCGTAATCAAGAAATGTATGTTATTTATATACATTCTAAATACGGCTGTTTGACAAAGTGTTGACATAAGGGGTTTTTATTCCTGTTATTTTTGTTGGGTTAAATTTAAAACTGCTTTGAAGTATTTAAAGGTTATAGCTTTTACGCACAAACAGATCGAGCTGAAGGAGTTGGGGAAATTGGTGATATGCCAGGAGGATCTGACCGTTAAACTTCAAAGGGTTAAGGTTGAATTTGGCATCTCCGAATTATTTTATCTGGCTACCTGTAACCGTGTAGTATTCGTTATGGCTACCTCGCAGGAGGTTGACAGGCCTTTTGCAGAGAAATTTATTGGTTCGCTTGAGATGGGCTTATGCTCACACTACATGGGTACCTTTATGGATGCTGCTGTTATTTACGAAGGCCAGGACGCATTGAACCACTTGCTACGTACCTCCTGCTCGTTAGAAAGTTTGGTAGTTGGCGAAAAGGAAATCTTGGCCCAGATACGCAAAGCTTACGAGCAAGGCAGGGAAGGCGGCCTTACCGGCGATTACCTGCGTATGGTGATGGGTTGTGTAGTTAAAACCGCAAAAGAGGTATATACACATACCAATATCTCTAAAAACCCAATCTCTGTAGTATCACTGGCTTACCGTAAATTAAAGGATCTTAAGCTTTGCTCAAACGCACGCATCCTGATTATCGGCGCCGGCGAAACCAACCGTAACCTGAGCAAGTATCTTCAAAAACATAAATTCAGTAACTTCACCGTGTTTAACCGGACGGTAGGCAACGCCGAGCAGTTAGCTGCTGATCTGGGCGGCAAGGCTTACGGACTTGAAGAGCTGGCCAACTATAAAAACGGGTTTGATGCTATCATTACCTGTACGTCAGCAACATTGCCTATCATCACGCCTGAATTATATGCATCATTATTAAATGGTGAAACCGGACGAAAAACCATAGTTGACCTTGCTGTGCCTAATGATACAGCTGCCGACGTATTGGAGCAGTTCCCGGTAAACTTTATCGAGGTACATTCGCTTAACGAGGTGGCTAAACGCAACCTGCAGGAGCGTTACCAGGAACTGGTACACGCCGAAGCGATTATTGACGAAAACATCACTGAGTTTAACCTGCAGCTTAAGCAACGCCGTGTGGAGATAGCCATGCGCCAGGTGCCCGAAAAAATTAAGGAAATTCGCACTACGGCCTTAAATACCGTTTTTGTTGATGAAGTACAAAGCCTTGACCAGCAATCGCGCGAGGTGTTGGAGAAGGTGATCAGCTATATGGAGAAAAAATATATCAGCGTACCCATGGTTATGGCGAAGGATATATTGATCAACGGTAATTAATACTTATCGTATAACCCGGGTCAGGTTTCCATTCTTGTCAAAACACAAAATATACTTATTTAGTAAAGCGGCACCGCTGCTATCTGTAACCGTAAAGTGGTGATCTACCTTGTAGCCTATAAAATTTGGCTCTACCTTTTGCTTAATACGCTCCTGCTTTTTCCGGTATTCGGCTTGTTTCTTTTCATAATATCCGCTCTCTTTTCGCTCGTTAAATAACTTGAAATTCTCGCCCATTTCCTGGAAACGCAAGGCCTCTATCTGCATTATTGAATCCTCAAGGCGGATGTACGCGCTATCGTTTCGATAGGAAAGAACTATGCTATCTATGCGGCTATAGTTAACAGATTTGTAGCCCGGCTTATCGGCGAGGTTTTTAACTACCCAATTTTTTGCGTTGCTATCTATCGTTGCCGCTATGTGCTCGTCCACCTTCTCATTGGAGCAAGCCGCTGCCAAAATTGTGAGCAATAATAAGCAAAAGGGTAAACGCATGGCGCAATTTAGCTTTTTCAGGGTGCTTTGATAGTTTAAGTATTGTATTATTTACGATGTAATTATTTTATTTACATTGCAATATGATAAAATCAAGGCTTTTTTGGGTGGCGGCAATTATGCTGGCGGTTATTCCGTGGTTGGGTATTGATATTGCCGAACATCGCCTGGCTTGGGAGAAAGATGTACGCGAAGAAATGATCAACGTAGTACAAAGTGTTTATGACCTCAGCCGTGAACAAAAAGCACATATTCTAGACAACATCCTCGAGCGTAATTCCACCCTGAATATGCTGATCTATCTGAAAAGCTTATTGGTATTAGCATTGTTAATAGGGGGAGTGTGGTTGCTTATAAAGTATAAACGGGCAACCGGTAAAATAGCTAAGCCGCTGGCCTTAACCTTTGTGTTGATGGTGTTGTTTACCGGAGCCAAATTTGTTTGGGCACTAACGCTTGATCCGCAAAATAAAAAGATAAAGTTTGTAGATATTGATGAAAGTGAAGCTGATCTTAATAAAATTATAGTCGATAATTTTAAAGGCAAAGTAGTTTACGTTGACTTTTGGGGTACAACCTGCGGCCCTTGTATGGCCGAATTCAGGGATTTTACAAAACCGTTGAAGGATAAATACCGTCAATCCGGCAAAGTGGGTTACCTGTATATCTCACAAGGAAACAAATATCTTTGGAAAAAGCAGGTAGACAAATACGATGTGGAAGGCACGCATATTTTTGTAAGTGATGAAAAATACGCCCGGCTGTTTCAGGATGCTGTGCATGACACCTCAAGACGCATATTAATGCTTACCTACGTTATTGTAAACGCTGCCGGAAAAATTGTTGATACCGATGCCAAACGCCCGAGCGATAGTAAAGCATTGTTCGCGCAGTTAGATAGACATCTGCGATAACAACAGCTATAGCGTTAGCTTGCAGGCTTTTCAGTCACTTCAATTTCATATCGTTAATAATTAAATAAATCAAAGCCGTAAAAAACTAAATTTGTGGTCGCTAATACATAATATCTTTTGGATAGGACACTCATAATAGGAACCCGCGGAAGCGACCTCGCGCTATGGCAAGCCAACTTTGTTAAGGATAGTTTGGCAGCTATAAATATTAAAGCCGAATTAAAGATCATTAAAACCCAGGGCGACCGCATACTGAACCTGAGTTTTGATAAACTGGAAGGCAAGGGCTTTTTTACCAAGGAACTGGAAGAAGAACTGCTTGCCGGTACCATTGACCTGGCCGTGCACTCGCATAAGGATCTGCCGACCGAAAACCCGCCGGGGCTCATCATCGCCGCGGTATCTGAACGTGAGGACCCTGCCGAGCTGTTGCTTATATTGAAGGATTGTGTGGATGTGCGCCAAAAGCTGTCGGTTAAATATGGCGCTATTGTAGGCACATCATCCAACAGGCGCAAGGCGCAGTTATTAGCTGTTCGCCCTGACCTGGAGATCGAGGATCTGCGTGGTAACGTGCCGACCCGCATAGGTAAACTGCGCGACGAGGATTATGATGCCATTATGCTGGCCAAGGCCGGTGTTGCCCGTTTAGGGTTAGACCTGAGCGAATTTCATGTAGAAGAATTAACACCAACCGAACTGATACCTGCGCCCGCACAAGGTGCGTTGGCCATACAAATAAGGGAAAACGACCCGGAGCTATTTGAGACGCTGCAAGCCCTTAACCATGCCAATGTTGCCGAAGAACTGGCGGTAGAGCGCAAAGTGCTTAAGCTGTTTGGCGGTGGCTGCCACCTGCCATTAGGTTGCTACTGCCGTAAGGATGAAAATAAATTCCAGGTATTTACTTCAAAGGCCGATACCGGCGAGGGTTTCCCCGACCGTTTATTTGTAGAAACCGATACCACCGAAGGCCTGGCCGAAAAAATTGTGGCCCGGTTTAGTGCCGAACGCAAGCATCCGGCTAAAGTGTTCATCTCGCGCGAGGTGAGCGAGAATAGTTATTTCCGTAAAGCGTTATCAAAAAACAATATTGAGATTGAGGCCCGCTCGCTGATACGTACCGTAGCGGTAATTACCAAGCTCGATCCGTTTATACTGCGTAATACCGACTGGGTGTTTTTTACCAGCAAGAACGCGGTGGAATACTTTTTTAAACTCGACCCGCAACTGCCTAAAAAAGTAAAGTTCGGAGTGATGGGCAGCGGCTCAGAAGATGCGCTGCGCCGCCACGGCTACTTTGCCGACTTTACCGGCGAAGGCACCGATACAGCCGATGTTGCGGCGGAGTTTGCCGCGTTAGCCAACGGTACTACCGTAACTTTCCCGGGGGCGGCAAGCCCGATGCGGAGTATTCACCAGGGTTTATCAGCCGATACCAGGATCATCGATCTGCCGGTTTACGAAACCGTGCTGGAAGAAGACGTGGAAGCCAGCTCGGCAGATGTGGTAATATTCACCAGCCCATCAAACGTTGATGCTTATTTTGCGGATAACCTGCTCGATCCACATCAAAAAGTGATCGCTATAGGCAAATCGACCGGTAAGAAATTTGAAGAAATGGGTGTACGCTACACGCTGCCTTTCTCGCCCGATGAGGTAGGATTGGCCGAAGCGGTGTTTGGAATTTAGTCCATGGTCCATAGTCGATAGACCATAGATATTTTAGATATATACAAGAAAACCATGGACCATCGACTATCGTCCAAGGACTGAGCTTATGTTACAACGACCAAGAAGAAACAGGAAAAGTGAAGCGATACGCCAAATGGTGCAGGAGACACATGTGAGTGCAGCTAACCTGATATTTCCGCTGTTTATTGTGGATGGTGAAAACCAAAAAACGGAGGTAGCCTCCATGCCGGGCATTTACAGGTATTCTATTGATAACCTGCTGCGCGAGGTAGAGAGCTGCATGAAGCTGGGCTTAACGTCGTTTGATTTGTTCCCAAATATTGAGGAAGCGCTGAAAGATAAACTCGCTACCGAAAGCCACCGCGAAGGAAGCCTTTACCTGCGAGCGATCAGCCAGGTAAAAAAGGAATTTCCGGAAGCCTGCATAATTACCGACGTGGCCATGGACCCATACAGCAGCGATGGCCACGATGGTATTGTGGAAAACGGTGAGATACTGAATGATGAAACGTTGGAGGTATTAGGCAAAATGGCCCTGGCACATGCTCAAAGCGGTGCTGACATTATCGCTCCGTCGGACATGATGGACGGCCGTGTGGGTTACATACGCCGGGTGCTGGATGAGAATGGTTTTAAACACGTAAGCATCATGTCGTATTCGGCTAAATATGCCAGTGCATTCTATGGTCCGTTCAGGGATGCGCTGAACTCTGCACCTAAATTTGGCGACAAAAAAGGTTACCAGATGAATCCGGCTAATCAGCGCGAGGCATTAATCGAGGCCCGTTTAGATGAAGCCGAGGGTGCCGATTTCCTGATGGTTAAACCGGCATTGCCTTACCTGGATGTGATCAAGCTATTAAAGGATAGCACCGAGTTGCCCATAGCGGCCTACAACGTAAGCGGTGAATATGCCATGATCAAAGCCGCCATACAAAACGGCTGGCTTAATGAACAGCGTGCCATTACCGAGGTATTGCTGAGCATCCGCCGGGCAGGCGCTACCGCCATTTTAACCTACCACGCTAAGGAAGTGTTGGAGAATAAGTGGCTGTAGGCTGTCACCCATGGCGTGTCGAAAGGTGCGAGCGAAGGACTAACAAAGCGGCCAATGCTTCGACAAGCTCAGCATGACAATGGCGATGAATAACGAAAACAAACAAAAGCTTTAAGCTTTATGCTTTCAGCTTTCAGCAAATAAATAAAATGTTCGATTCAATAAAGAAGATATTTTCAGATGACGAGGGTAAGCCGGTGAGCACTACTGCCAAGCCGGATATAAGCAGGGAAAAATCTGCCGAATTGTATGAGAAGGCTAAAACCTACTTTCCGGGTGGGGTTAACTCGCCGGTAAGGGCGTTTAAGTCGGTTTACGGTACGCCGCTTTTTATACAAAAAGGCGATGGCTGCCATGTGTGGGATGCCGACGGTAACCAGTTTATTGATTTTTGCTGTTCATGGGGTCCGCTGATCCTTGGCCATAATAATGCCAAAGTGCGCGAAAAGGTGGTTGAAACTATCCAAAATGGTATGTCGTTTGGTGCGCCAACAGCATTGGAGAATGAGCTGGCCGAACTCATCCTGAAAAATAATAAATACATTGAAAAGATACGCTTTGTGAGCTCGGGTACCGAGGCAGTAATGTCGGCCATCAGGCTGGCAAGGGGTTATACCAAACGCGATAAGATATTAAAGTTTGAAGGCTGCTACCATGGCCACTCCGATTCGTTACTGGTTAAAGCAGGTTCAGGCCTGGTAACCTTTGGCGAAACATCATCGGCAGGCGTACCTAAATCATTCGCTGATGAAACTATAGTGGTATCATTAAATGATAAGGAAGCGCTGCAAAAAGCCTTTGAAGAATTTAAGGATCAGATAGCCGCCGTTATTATCGAGCCCATACCGGCTAACAACGGTTTGCTTTTACAGCATAAAGAGTACCTGCAATTTCTACGTGAGATATGTACCGCCAACGGTACCATGCTGATATTTGATGAGGTGATATCAGGTTTCCGTGTAGGCTTTGAGGGTGCTGCAGGTTATTACCAGATCAAGCCGGATATTATTACTTATGGTAAAATTATCGGCGGCGGTATGCCTGTGGGCGCTTACGGTGCATCGGCACAAATTATGGATCATATATCGCCGGTGGGCAGCGTTTACCAGGCAGGTACATTATCGGGCAACCCGGTAGCTATGGGCGCAGGCATTGCGCAAATTACCGAGCTGCTACGCATGGGCTTTTACCGTGATCTGAACAACAAAGCGCAAGAGTTTACCGAGGCGATACAGCGCTTTGCAACAGCCCGTAATTATAAATTAAAAATATTCAGCATAGGCTCCATATTCTGGTTCGCGTTTACGGATAAGGATATCCGCACGGCGGAAGATATTGACCCGGCAAGTATGGAGAAATTCAAAAAAATGCACCGCGAACTGTTGAACCGGGGTGTTTATTTTGGTCCTTCGGGCTACGAAGTAGGTTTTATTTCATCAGCCCATACCAAAACTGATCTCGAAAAAGCTAAACGTGCTATATTTGATAGTCTGGATGTAGTGTTCAGGCCTAATAATTAATAAATTAGCGGTATTGGTTATATAAAAGCATATCAGAATTGTAGACGATGAAAAGGTCATTAATCATATTTTACGCGTTAATTACTTACGCTGTAGCTGAGCTGATCTGGTGGGGATATATGCTGGTTAAAATGCAACCAGAGCGCAGCGGCATGATCATGGGCGAAGGGTGCATGTTTGTAGGCGTGTTCTTTTTGGGCGCGTTCTATCTGCATAAATCAATGAACCGTGAGCGCAAGCTACAGGAGCAAAAGAAGAACTTTTTACTATCCGTAACGCATGAGCTGAAATCGCCGCTGGCATCTATCAAACTGTTGTTGCAAACTATACAAAAGCGCGATCTGACTAAGGCTCAGGTGCTTGATTTTATTGACAAGTCGCTTAACGATATTGAACGTTTGGATGATATGGTAGAGAATATGCTGCTGGCCTCAAAAATTGAGAACAGTTCTTACACTTTTCCAAAGGCAAGTTTCAACCTGTCAAACCTTGTTGATAATATTGTTAACCGTTTACAGATCAGCAAATGCGATTGTAACCAGCAGATCATCAATGCCGAGATCGAACCTAAAATTGAAATAACCGGCGACAAATTCGCCCTTACCTCGGTAGTTACCAATCTGATAGAAAACGCGGTAAAATACTCAAGCCCTTGCCAGTCTGTAGATGTAAAATTATACAAAAACGACGGACAAATATTTTTTGAGGTGGCGGATAACGGCATCGGTATAGCTGATACCGAAAAGGCCCGTATATTTGACCGTTTTTACCGCGTAGGCAGCGAAGAAACCCGTAACACAAAAGGCACTGGTTTGGGGTTATACATTGTTAAGCAGGTGCTTGATAAACATCAGGCCAGCATAAAGGTAAAAGATAACAATCCATCAGGCAGTATATTTGAAGTTACTTTCGGATTAACCTAAAACACATAACATGCAACACAAAAAACGTATATTATTAGCAGAGGACGAAGAACACCTGCTGGAAGCTATAAAACTTAACCTTGAGCTTGAGGGCTACAAGGTATCAACCGCCAAAAACGGAAAAAAAGCGCTGCAACTGTTTAAAGAGGAGCGCTTCAACCTGATTATACTGGATGTAATGATGCCCGAAATTGACGGCTTTGTGGTTGCCGAAACCATCAGGCTGGAGAACAGCGAGGTACCGATCATGTTCCTGACCGCTAAAAACACCAATGAGGACAAGATATCAGGCCTAAAAAAAGGCGCTGATGATTACCTGACCAAGCCTTTCAATCTGGAAGAGTTGATACTACGTGTTAATAACCTGGTAAAACGCAGCCTGAAAGGTGAGGACCTGAAAGAATTTAACAGTTATAAGATTGGCGATAAAACCATCCACTTTAACTCGTTTGAGCTGGTTAACGAGGATGGCTCTATCACTGCTCTTACTAAAAAGGAAACCATGCTGCTTAAGCTGCTGATAGAGCGCCGCAATGAGGCGGTATCGCGCGAGCAGATATTGGAGACTGTATGGAATTATGATGTATATCCGTCAACCCGTACAATTGATAACTTTATACTCACCTTCCGTAAATATTTTGAACCTGATCCTAAAAATCCGGTGTATTTTCACTCGATACGTGGGGTAGGTTATAAGTTTACCGAAGATCATCACTAATGTTCACTAACAAAGCGCGTATTATAGTAACGCTTTTGTTTTTGGCTTTGGCCGTTGTGTTCGCATATTATCAAACCTATCAGCTCACCGCGGTTGCGGTAATGCTGGCAGGTTTGGTAGTGTGGGGATATTTTAAGGAAGGCACCGTTATTTTAGCCGCCAAGCAATTTCACCATAAGGAGTTTGATAAGGCCGAAAAGCTGCTGCTTCAAATTCATAACCCTAATTATTTGGGTAAAAAGCGGCGCGGGTTTTATGAATTTATATTTGGTAGCATCAGCCTGCAAAAGCGGGATTATGAGGAAGCCGAAAAGCATTTTGAAATAGCCGCCCAATATCCGCTGCGTACGGTTAACGATCATGTGGCGGCGCTGGTACATGTAGCCACCATAAGTTATCGCAACGGTAATTATGAAAAAGCCACCGCCTTTTTAGGCCTGGCCGAAAAGCATCGTGACAACATAACCGCCAAAATGCGCGAGGTGTTGAACACATTAAAACAAGAGTTAAACAACAAAAAGAAATAGTACCTGCCATTATTAAGATGACAGGAAAAAAGTCCTCTCCTTTGGAGAGGATTTAGGAGGGGTTTTAAGAGGTTTATGAAAGATTCGTTATTTATAAAGGCAGCTTTTTCCGAAAAAACAGAGCGCCCACCCGTATGGATGATGCGCCAGGCAGGCCGCTTTATGAAAGAGTATTGGGACATAAAGAATAAATACTCGTTTTTAGAGATGTGCAAAACGCCGGAGATCGCCGCTGATGTTACCATGTTGCCGGTTGATCTGTTGGGTATTGATGCCGCTATTCTGTTCTCGGATATACTGGTAACCGGCGAAGCTATGGGTGGCGATTTGAGCTTTACCCAGGGCGTAGGCCCAAAGTTTGCAAACCCGGTACGTACCGCTGCCGATATTGACGCATTGGAGACTGATGTTAACCACCGTCTGCAATACGTTGCCGATGCCATTAAGGTGATACAGCAGCGTTTAGATGGTAAAATACCGCTGATCGGTTTTGCTGGTGCGCCGTTCACGGTAATGAGTTATTTGGTTGAGGGCGGATCGTCAAAAGATTTTAAGCTGACCAAACTGTTAATCCACAACCAGCCGGAGCTGGCTCATCGCCTGTTAGCAAAAATTGCTACCGTAACCGCCGATTATCTTAACCTGCAAATCGCTGCCGGTGTAAACGCCGTGCAGATATTTGACAGTTGGGCGCAGGCGCTATCATGGGATGATTATACCGAATTTTCGCACCGCTACATCACCGAGATCATTAGCAAATTGAACCGTAAGGATATCCCGGTAATATCGTTCTGCAAAGGTAGTTCGGTTTTCGCGCCGTTGATGTCTGAAGCTAAGCCAGACGTGATCTCTATCGACTGGAATGTTGACCTGAAGGATATAAAACAACGTTTACCGCAAGGCATCGCTGTACAAGGTAATCTTGACCCGCATATTTTATATGCTGATAAAAAAGTGATCAAGGAACGGATACACCGCCTCTTCGAGCGTATGCGCGGCGAAGATGGTTTTATATTCAACCTCGGCCATGGTATTATGCCCGATATTCCGTTTGATAACGTGAAGTATGCGGTTGAGGTGATAAAGGAGTTTCGCTATTAGAGACCCCCTAACCCCCTGAAGGGGAATGTACAGATAATAATAAACAGTGGTGGCTTGTCACCCTGAGCTTGTCGAAGCGTACGAGCGCGGGGGAATTAGCCAGGCGGTGAGTGCTTCGACAAGCTCAGCATGACAATAACAAGTAACGTTATCACGCGGCAATGACTTGTGGTGTTGAATTGATAAGTAGTTAAGAAAATAAAAGTAAAAACCTCTCATAACCCAATCCTCCGGCCTCTTAATTTTCGGGTAGCAGGTTGAAGCACTACCGCTAATAGAAAATTAAAAAGCCGGCGATTTATTCGTTGTGTTGTTTGTTTTTAGTGGCACTCATGATACCGCTGACGCTAAGTTTTGTTCTTTTGATCGCTCAAAAGAAATTTAGGACAGGTAATTAAGCTGTTTAACCGGGAAGACATGTACGAATACATTAAAGCCATACACATCATATTTGTAGTCTGCTGGATGGCGGGGCTGTTTTACATTGTGCGCCTGTTTATTTACCATACTGAGGCGCAGCAAAGACCCGAGCCGGATCGCCGTATCCTGTCGGAGCAGTTCGAGATTATGGAGCGGAAGCTGTGGTATATTATTGCCGTGCCATCTATGGTGCTTACCGTGCTGGCCGGTATAAGTATGCTGGTAATGGTACCTGCCTGGCTGCATCAGGGCTGGATGCATATTAAGCTCACCTTTGTTATAGGACTGATCGCTTACCACCACATCTGCCAGAGCAAAATGAAACAGATGCGCAAAGGCATCTTTAAATGGACATCAACACAGTTACGCATCTGGAACGAACTGGCCACCATATTTCTGTTCGCCATTGTGTTTTTGGTGGTACTCAAAAACTCGCTGAACTGGATCTTCGGCGTAATCGGCATTATCGTTTTCTCGATGATCATCATGTCTGCCGTGAAGATCTATAAGTACTTCCGCGAGAAAAAATAAAATTCTTGTCTTTTTTTCTTACCCCTTGCAACCATTTCCTGCAAACATTCATCTTACCTTTAAATGATGTTTTTGGAGCCAACCTTTACAATTGATGATGTGATACAGCGATGCCAAACGGGCGACCGTAAAGCGTGCGAAATGCTGTATAAGCAGTATGCTTCAAAAATGCTGGCGGTTTGTATGCGCTACGCGGTGGACAGGATGGAAGCCGAAGATATGTTGCAGAATGGTTTTATCAAGGTATTTAAAAACCTGGTAAACTACCGCGGCGAAGGATCATTTGAGGGTTGGATACGGCGCATCATGGTGCACAGTTCTATCGAATACTACCGCAAGCATCACAAAATGATGCAGGTGGTTGATATCACCGAGCATGGGCACGAACAATCGGTTAACCCCGCAGCCGTGGCTAACCTTGACGCGAGGGACCTGATGGGTATGGTACAGCAACTGGCTCCGGGTTACCGTATGGTTTTTAACCTGTACGCTATTGAGGGTTATACCCACAAGGAGATAGCCGAAATTGTGGGTATAACTGAAGGGGCATCAAAATCGCAGCTATCAAGGGCGCGCACTATTTTAAAGGAATTAATTGCTAAAAGCGATGGAAAAAGGTATGAATATGCAGGATAACGAACTCGACGATCTGTTCAGAAACAAGCTGAATGGTTTGGAAGTAGAACCATCCGGCAATGTGTGGGGCAATATAGTGGCCGGGCTCGATGGAGACAAAAAGAATAAACCGCTTTGGGCTTACATCAGCGCCGCCGCATCTGTAGTGGTAATTGTTACGGCAGGCATATTATTTATACAGCAGGAAGATAAGCCCGAAGAACACACCCAGCGTATTACTAAAGTACAACCCGCCAAAAAAGTGGCTGATAATATGGCTAAGGGTGAGCAACCGGCTATAGCTCAAAATATTAATAAGAGTGAGCCTCCGGTAACAACGCCGGTTGAGGAAGTAAGCAAAGAGGATAGTAAAAAGGAAAAACCCGCCCCGGCTAAGTTAGCCAGGGTACGCGCAACCCCTTTAAAACCGATAGCGGGCATTAAATCAAAACCTGTACTTATTGCCGAGGTAACGCCGGAACCGCAGAAAAGTATTAATACCCCTGTGCTGCCTGATGCAACGATAACGCTTAGCGAAAAAAGTATTTCGGCCGAGCCCGAACCATTTAAAACAAAGCCTGTTGTAATTGCTTCGGCAGGGTTGCCGCAAACCGGAAAGGCGCAGGCTGATGAGCCGGTGAAAAAGAAGCGCAGAGGCTTTGGTGGACTGCTGAACGCCATCGTGTCAAAAATTGATAAACGTAAGGATAAGATAATTGAATTTGAAGATAACGGCGATGGGCAAAGGCTTACGGGCATTAACCTCGGCATTATAAAAATAGAAACGGAAGAAGAATAGATCAACCTAAAATAACTATACAATAATATATATGAAACGCCTGATTTTTACCCTAATAGCCGCCGGCTTTACTACGGCCCTGTTCGCCCAAAATAATGCCGACAGCGTATTTACCACTACTACTACTATAACTACTACCACCACCGCCAAAGGTACGGTTACCGATACCGTGATCCGTAAAAAACGCAAGCTGAAATTCAGCTTCAGTACTGAAAACCGCGATACGGTGTACAAAGAAGCGTCCAAACATCCGGGATGGTCGTTCACGCCTACATTTTCACGGGTTGATATCGGTTTCGCTACGTTGGTTGATAACGGCAGCTTTACCCTGTCGCCCGAGAATGAGTTTTTGCGCTACCGCTCATGGAAGAGCAGCAACTTTGGTTTCGACCTGCTGGAGTTGGGCTACCGCTTTAACAGCTCGTTTAAAATATACGCCTCAGCCGGTTTCGACTGGACACGCTTCCGCCTGCGTGAAAACGTTACCCCGCTGCGTTTCCAGGATCAGTTAACGTATAGCGTTGATGATATTGACTATGATAAAAATGTATTTTCATCAACCTACCTGCGCTTACCGCTATCGTTTTACTGGCGAAGCAAAAATGATAATGCAGGTCATCGTTTCCATATTGTGGCAGGCCCCATATTCGGTTTGCTGATAGATGGCCACGTACGCCAAAAAAGCCTGGAGAACGGTGATCAGCACTTCAGGGCAGGCTTTAACCTGGCCAAGGTAAGATACGGTGGCTTTTTACGCGCGGGCTACGGCGGCATAGGTTTCTTTGCCAAGTATTATGCTAACGATATGTTTGAGGATAGTCCGGCACAAAAAGGCTTAAAAAACTTCTCGTTCGGCGCTACCGTTGGTTTCTAACCTATCAATTATCATACGCTATAACAAGGCTGCCCTCGGGTGGCCTTTTGTTTTGTGTATATTTGCCGGTGATGACTGATAATTCATTTTTGCAGGCCGCAAACGTAAGTATGCGTTATCCCGGCGTACATGCTGCGGGTGTAAACAATGTGGACCTGCATATAAAGCCTCATGCCATTACCGCCATTGTAGGCGCGAGCGGTAGCGGCAAAACAACCTTGCTGCGATTGCTTTATGGCTTGATTTCGCCTGATTCGGGGCTGATCACCTTTAAACGCGAACGTATTTGGGGCCCGGAGGAAAAGCTGATCCCTGGCCATGACGGTATGAAGATGGTAACTCAGCATACCGATGACCTGAACCTGTTTGCCAAGGTGGCCGATAACGTTTCCATCCTGTTACCCAGCACCAACCTGAAGGCGAAAAAGGAAAAGACCGAGAAAGTACTACAGCAGCTCAATATGCTGCATCTTGCCGGTAAGCGTATAGCCGACCTGAGCGGCGGCGAAAAGCAGCGTGTAGCCATAGCCCGCGCGCTGGTTACGCAGCCTGAAGTGTTATTTCTGGATGAACCCTTTAACCAGGTAGATACTTCCTTTCGGGATGGTTTGCAGCGCGACATCAGGCAGGTGGTAAAGGAAACCGGAATCACCGTTGTAATGGTATCGCACGACCCGGCAGAGGTACTCTCGATGGCTGACGTGCTGGTGGTGATGAAGGATGGCGAGATTATCGAATCCGGCACTCCGCAGGAGTTATACCGGCATCCGGGTAGCCTGTATACCGCCAAGCTTTTAGGCAATTGCAACGTACTTACCGCTGAGGAAGCAAAGCTGCTCCATATATCCGCAGAAAAACAAACCGTAGTTATTTACCCCGATGAGTTGACGTTGACCAATAGCTGGAGCCACCGCGACTGGATAGTAAAGGAAATACTGTTTAAAGGCTTTTACGAAGAACTCTTACTGGGGCGCGATGGCGTGGCTATCCATGCTTATAACATTAAAAAAGGAACCCACCATATAGGCGAAAAGCTACATGTAAAAGCAAACAGGTGGCTTGAATATTAAGCCACCTGCTGTAAGATCTATTTCTTTTCTATCACCCGTACCTTTAAAAAGCTCGGGCTTGATTTCGATGTATAAACTTTGTGTGTAGCCTTTTTAAAGTCGCTATCCTTAGCTTTCATAATATCCTGAAACTGCTGCGTGTTTCTGTCAATAAGCGGGAACCAGGTGCTTTGTACCTGTACCATAATGCGGTGCCCCTTTTTAAAGGTGTGCAGCACATCCTGCAACTCAAAGTTTACAGGCGTGATCTCTCCGGGCTTAAAAGGTTCAGGTTTTTCAAAGCTGTTACGGAACTTGCCGCGCATAGCCTCGCTGCGCACCATTTGCTGGTAGCCCGACATTACCACACCTTTTCCGGTGAACTTGTTGCTGCTTGCCGAGTCCGGGTAAACATCAATTACCTTCACAATCCAGTCAGCATCGGTACCTGTGGTTGATACTTTTAGGTTGGCCCAAATATCACCGGCTAGGGTAATATCATCCGCCAATACATCGGTTTGGTAAACCAGTACATCAGGGCGTTGTGCTGCAAAACGCTGATCGGCAGTCATGTACTCACGGTTCATATCCGTGCTAATGCCGTTAATAAATGGTACGGGCTTGTTCGAGTCTGACACGAACTCGTCAAAACTCTCCCCGGCAGCGGGTGCCGTGAAGGATAATTTGCCGTTGGGTAAAAAGTACAGGTTTTTCTCGGCAGCCTCTTTTGGCGGCCAGGTAGTGTAAGTGTTCCACTTGTTGACGCCGGTTTCAAAGGCGTTTATTTTAGGCAGATTAAAATCGCCGGTGCCTTTGAGGTAATGGCTAAAGAATTTAAACTCTATGCTCTCGCGATAAAAGGGGCTGGTTTCGCCCCCGAATTCTACATCACCTAAATGATCACCTGCGCCGCGTGCCCAGCCGCCGTGTACCCAAGGGCCAATGGCCCAGTACACCGGTGTTTTCGGGTTGTTTTTAGCTAACACTTTATAGGTATTGATGCCACCGTACAGATCCTCCGCATCATACCAGCCTCCGGTAACCAGCACGGCCGTTTTTATATCGTGCAGGTGGGTTAATACATTCCTGTCCTGCCAGTGTTTATCATGGTTAGGATGATCCATCATCTCGTTCCACAGGCGGATAGTATCTTTAAAATACTTCACGTTACTGTTACGCATCGAACCCATTTCCAAAAAGAATTTATAACCATCCTCGGTACCAAAATCAACCCGGCTGCCGCGGCGCTGGGTTGGCTTATCATCCTGGCGGTTGGTAAAACCGGGGTAAAACCCAAAGTTGGCAACCAGCATAAACGCGCCGTTGTGGAAAGCATCATCGCGATACAGATCAGCAATGGGTGCCTGCGGCGATGCGGCCGCTAATGCCGGGTGACGGCTCAATAAAGCCGTTGTGGTATAAAAGCCGGGGTAGGAGATGCCCCAAACGCCCACCTTGCCGTTATTACCGGCAACGTTTTTCAGCAGCCAGTCAATGGTGTCGTACGTGTCGGTTCCCTCGTCAACATCCTTTTTAGTTTTGTGCTTTTCAAGTTCGGGTGTCATTTCTTCATAAATGCCCTCGCTCATCCAGCGGCCACGCACATCCTGGTAAACAAATATGTACCCATCCTTTAAAAACAGCGGCGAAGGGCCAAGGCTACCCTTGTATTTATCGGTACCATAAGGCGCAACGCTGTAAGGTGTGCGGTCCATCATGAAAGGATATTTTTTCGTTCTATCCTTAGGCACATACACTGAGGTAAACAGTTTAACCCCATCGCGCATGGGTATCTGGTACTCAAATTTTTGGTAGTTGGCTTTTACATACTCGGCATCAGGATTAACAGATTGAGCCTGTAGGCCCGGTATGCCGAAAGCTAAAAGCAGCAGGCATAAAGCTATGGTGTAGCGTTTTTTCATGTATGAGGGGTGTAGTTAATAGTATGCCAAATTAACCATAAAAACATGAAATTAATAGTGAAGGCAACACGTGCTACACCTAAAAAGTGAGCAGGTAAGCTAACAGCAGACCAAATAGAAACTCTGTTTTATAGTCGAGAGCTTTTTTATGAACTATGAAAATGCCCAACGTTAAAAAAGTAGTTAATACCACGGGTTTTTTAAACGCAGCAACTAACGATATATGGATAAAGTTATCCATGCCAACTCTTTTGGCAAACGCATAAAAATTATCATGGCTAACGTTAAAATTGAATCGATAGGTATAATAAGCAATTATTGATAACCGTGCTATTTCCATCAATAAATAATAGCAGCAGATAACAAAGAGCATAGCTAATATGCTTTGGTATATGTTTTTATTAATCGATAAGGTATTCATTGTTGAGCTAAAGTAAACAAAAAAGGCGACCAAATGGCCGCCTTCCGTTTATCTCGACATGCAGATATTACTCATTGATTGCTTTTACGCCCGGTAACTCTTTGCCTTCCATGTACTCCAGCAAAGCGCCACCACCTGTTGACATGTAGCTAACCTCGTTTGACAGGCCGAACTTGGTTACAGCCGCGGCTGAGTCACCGCCACCAATCAGCGTGAAAGCACCGTTTTCAGTAGCTTTAACTACTGAGTCGGCAACCGCTTTGGTGCCTTTATCAAAGCTTTCCATCTCAAAAACACCCATCGGGCCGTTCCACAGAACCGTTTTTGATTCTTCGATCACCTTGGCAAATGCCTCTCTTGATTCAGGACCGATATCCAGGCCCATCCAGTCAGATTTAATAGTGTTATTTGGCGATACCGCTGTTTGCGCATTGTTGTCGAATTTATCAGCAACTATACAGTCGGTAGGTAAAATCAGGTTAACGCCTTTGGCTTTAGCTTTTTCAACCAGCTCGTTAGCCAGGTCAAGCTTATCGGCCTCTAATAATGAGGTGCCGATTTCGCCGCCTTGCGCCTTAACAAAAGTGTATGCCATACCACCACCGATGATCAGGTTGTCTACCTTCTCCAGTAACGACTCGATCAGCTGTATCTTGTCAGACACCTTGGCACCACCCATAATAGCGGTGAAAGGGCGTGCTGCGTTGTTCAATACTTTTTCGGCATTGTCAAGCTCTGCCGCCATCAGGTAACCAAAGTATTTAGCCTCAGGGAAAAACTGTGCTATAACGGCTGTTGAAGCGTGTGCACGGTGAGCCGTACCAAAGGCATCATTCACGTATACATCACCCAATTTCGAAAGTTTTTCGGCAAAATCCTTGTCGCCTTTTTCTTCTTCCTTGTAAAAGCGCAGGTTTTCCAGTAAAAGCACTTCGCCTTTTTCAAGCTCAGCAGCTTTTTGGGTAGCTTGTTCGCCAATGCAATCGTCAGCAAACTCAACTTGCTGGCCCAGCAGGTCAGACAAATGCGCTACAATATGTTTTAGGGAATATTTATCAGTCGGACCATCTTTTGGCCTGCCCAGATGCGACATCAGGATAACCGCGCCGCCATCATTTAATATTTTTTTGATGGTGGGCAATGCCGCGGTAATACGGCTATCATCGGTAATTTTATAATCGCCGTCAAGCGGAACGTTAAAATCAACCCTAACAAGGGCTTTTTTGCCCGAAAAACTTATCTGATCAATTGTTTTCATATTCAAACTGGTTGTAAATTTCAGCAGTGCCGCAAAATCAGCAATTTATTTTAAATACGGAACGCAAATGTTAAAAAACGGGCAGCTTTTTGGTAAAATTCATGGTAGGTTAACAATGGGCGAATGGTGTGCAGATATCTCCTCGTACCTCGTCGATATGACAATAAATAAAATGTTGTGCAACTTACCTGATACGTAAATACATTACATGGTGAGGCCCTATGCCCGGTACATCAAACTCGGGTGATATCACCTCGAAGCCGATATTGTGATAGAAAGCCAGTGCTTTTTTACGGGCATTGCACCACAGGTAGTCTGCCTTTTGGCCGCGTAGGTAAACAATCGCAAAGTTTAACAACTGGTTACCCAACCCCTTGCCACGATATTTTTCGATAGTGGCCATACCACGTAATTGATAACCAGTGCCGGAAAAGTCGCCGTAGCTTTGCGGGTGGAATGATGCTATGCAAGCCAGTTCATCATCAACATACCAGCCCAGGTGAAATGCCCCGTCAATTTCATCCGTCGGGAAGATACATTCATGTAACTGGAGCCTGCCTTCGCGCAATACCTCATTGCGCACCGCTAATAACTCCTCAACCTCAATGAATTTTATCATGATTTGAGGGCGCTTATTTTTACAACTAAGTCGGCAAGGCGGCTGGAGTAGCCCATCTCGTTGTCGTACCAGCCTACCACCTTTACCAGTCCGCCCACTATGGAGGTTAGCTGCGCATCAAATATGCAGCTATGCGGGTTGTCCAGTATGTCGGTTGATACGATAGGGTCTTCGGTGTATTCCAGTACGTTTTGCATTGATCGCGTTGCGGCCTGTTTAAATGCGGCGTTGATCTGCTCAACTGTAGTATCTTGCTTCAGGCTGCAGGTAAAATCCGTAAGTGAGCCGTTAAGCACGGGAACGCGTATGCCGGCTCCGCCCAGCTTTCCTTCCAGGTGCGGAAAAATATTGGTAATGGCCTTCGCCGCGCCTGTAGTAGTAGGAATGATGGATGCTGACGCCGCGCGTGCGCGCCGCAGGTCTTTATGCGGAGCGTCGTGCAGGTTTTGGTCGCCCGTCATGGAGTGAACGGTGGTGATATAACCATCCACAATACCCCAGTTGTCATCCAGTATTTTTACCATTGCCGCCACGTTATTTGTTGTGCAGGATGCGTTGGATAATATGGGCGCGGTAAGATCAATTTGCTTATCATTAACACCAAGAACTACAGTAGGTACACTTTTATCAGTTGGCGGGGCAGAGATGATTACCTGTTTAGCACCAGCCTTTAAATGTTGTTCAGCACCCTGCTGTGAGGTAAACTTCCCGGTTGATTCGATCACCAGGTCGATATCAAGCTCAGCCCAGGGAAGTTGTGATGGGTCACGCTGCGCGAAAACTTTTATTGTTTTTCCGTTGATAATAAGTTCAGTATCGGTATGTGCAACTGATCCCTTAAAGCCACGATGCACAGAATCATACTTAAATAAATGAGCAAGGGTATGGGTATCTGTCAGGTCATTTATCGCGACAACCTCTATGCCGGGTATATCAAGAATGTTTCGCAAAAATATACGGCCAATTCGCCCAAATCCATTTATAGCAATCCTCATCATCATTGCACAGATAATTTAGGCGACAAAGCTACATAATTACGCAGACTGTAATTTCAGCAGGGCGCAATATTACTGATTGATTGCCTGCCAAAGCAAGTCCTTCAGCTTATCCAGATTTTTTTGCGCTACTGACGAAATGAATACGTAAGGGATGCCTTTTGGTACTTGCTGTTTCATCTCCTCGGTCAGCTCATCATCCAGCATGTCTGACTTGGTGATTGCTAATACACGTGGTTTGTGCATCAGTTCGGGGTTGTACTCCTGTAATTCATGCTGTAATATTTCATACTCTTGGGTAATGGTACGTGTGGTATCCGCAGGTACCATGAATAATAATACAGAGTTACGCTCTATGTGGCGAAGGAAACGGAAACCCAAACCTTTACCTTGCGATGCCCCCTCGATAATGCCCGGAATATCGGCCATTACGAATGATTTGTTATCGCGATACGATACGATGCCCAGGTTAGGTACCAACGTGGTAAAAGCGTAATCGGCGATCTCCGGTTTGGCGGCAGATACCACCGAAAGCAGTGTTGACTTACCCGCGTTAGGGAAGCCTACCAAGCCTACATCCGCAAGTAATTTTAGTTCGAGAATGTTCCACACTTCCTGGCCCGGCTCGCCGGGTTGCGCAAAGCGGGGAGTTTGTTGGGTTGACGTTTTAAAATGCCAGTTGCCTAATCCGCCGCGGCCGCCCGGTGTCAATATTTTGGTTTCGCCATCGTGCGATATCTCAAATATCACTTCTCCGGTTTCGGCATCTTTAGCAATAGTGCCCAGGGGCACTTCCAATATCTCGTCGCGACCGGTTTTGCCGGTACACAGGGCGCTGCTGCCCGGATCACCGTTGCCGGCAATTACGTGCTTGCGGTATTTAAGGTGCAGCAGCGTCCATAACTGGGCGTTGCCCTTTACAATAACGTGTCCGCCACGGCCGCCGTCGCCACCATCCGGACCACCTTTAGCGGTATGCTTATCGCGGTGTAAATGCGTAGAGCCTGCACCCCCATGCCCTGAGCGGCAGCATATCTTCACATAATCAACAAAATTGGAGCCCTGAGCCATGGTGTTGTAAGTTTATTGTCCAGAAGTCCGATAGACAATAAGTCCGGAAGACCGAAAGATTTACTTACTTTCTGACTTCCGGACTTACTGACTTTTGGACTGAATATTAATATTTTTCAATTACCGCTACAATGGCGCTAAATATCTCATCTATTGAGCCAATGCCGTTAATGCTGGTAAATTTATCCTGGTTTTTGTAGTAACCGGCAACCGGTGTGGTTTTATCGTTGTACTCTTTAATGCGTTTACGGATGATGGCCGGGTCGGCATCGTCAGGGCGGCCTGAGTCTTTACCGCGAAGCAAAAGGCGGCGTTCCAGTTCATCGTCATCAACCTCAAGGGCTATCATGCCTGAAATGGCTGATGCTTTTGATTCAAGCAATGCGTCTAAAGCTTCGGCTTGTGCAACCGTGCGTGGAAAACCGTCAAAAATAAACCCTTTAGCATCCTTATTCGCATCCAGCTTATTACTGATCATGCCGATAACTACGGCATCAGGTACTAATAAACCTTCGTCCATCAGTTTTTTGGCCTCTAAACCAAGCTCGGTGCCCTGCGAAATTTCGCCACGCAGCAAATCGCCGGTTGAAAGGTGAATCAGCCCGTATTTGTCAATAAGTTTTTGTGATTGAGTGCCCTTGCCTGCGCCGGGAGGGCCGAACAAAACCAAGTTTAGCATGCTTGTTAAATTTAAATAGCCTTTCTGTACGATTACGGAAAGGCTATATTATTATTTGAGTGAACTTGAAGGGAGTCGAACCCCTAACCTTCTCATCCGTAGTGAGATGCTCTATCCAATTGAGCTACAAGTCCGTATCGTTTATCCCTTTTGATTGGGACTGCAAAAATACGTTTCTTTTTAATCGATGCAAATTTTTTTTAAAAAATAAGCGGTTTGACAGGCTATTTGCCTCATAGCAAGGCTGATTATTGTTGGAGATACAACTGCTATTGCTCGCTTTGTAATTTAGGTAAAGCGGATTTGTGAATATACCAGCGCCCTTTATAATGTTTAAATTCTTTTAAAATTGCTTTTTGCGGTGACGGAACCGTTCTTAATAAAACATGTTTATTTGATTTATAAGGCCTGATGTAGACGTTTCCTACACTATCTGCCTCAATCATAAAGAAGTCATACTCGTCAATCGCGGAGGTCATATGTTTTATTTGATTGTCACTCATATAATCCGGACAGTTATTTTGTAACACCAGCTTATTACTAATATCAAAAAGTTCCATAATAATGAATTTGCTATGCTTTACAGCATAAGGCGCGCAATTGAATCCTTTCACCCTTACTCCTGCAAAATATATTTTGGAATTAGGATAATTGCCAGAGCTTTGGTAGTGTATGTAAAATTGCTTAAAAAGGCTAAAGTCTGTTTTATCGTACTTTTTTATTAAGGCATCGGTAGCCTCTTTATAAGTTATTGGCTTAGTGCATGAACTCCAGACAGCAATTAGCAGTACTAAAGGCAGGTATTGTTTTAAAGTAATCATGAAACTTAAAGTTTAAACTCAATTCCGCAATCAAACTTCCGCCATCCGAAATCTAAATCATTCCCATCAACTCATCATCGCTAATGATCGGTATATTCAGCTTATTGGCTTTCTCGAGCTTTGCCGGGCCCATGTTGTCACCTGCAACCAAATAGTTTAGCTTGGCTGATATGCTGCTGAGTATTTTACCACCATTTTGCTCAATAATATCTTTCAGCTCATCGCGCGAAAATTTCTCGAAAACGCCCGAAATAATAAAGGTTTTACCGGCGAGCTTGTCGCTGGCCAGGGTTATCTCCTTTTCCTCAATCGCTAATTGCAGGCCTTCGTTTTTTAGGTTTTCTATTTCCTGCTGATGTACGTCGCCGCTAAAATATTCAATCAGGCTTAGGGCTATACGGTCGCCAATTTCTTCGGCGGCTATCAGTTCATCGTAAGTGGCTCTACTTAGCGCATCAATATTTTTAAAATGAAGCGCAAGCTTTTTGGCAACCGTAGCACCAACGTAACGTATACCCAAGCCAAACAGCACACGTTCAAAAGGCATTTGTTTTGAACGCTCAATGCCATCCAGCATGTTGGTGATCGATTTTTCGCCAAAGCGATCCATGTGCTTCAGCACATCAGCATGTTTATGCAGGCGATAGATGTCGCTTATGTGGCGCAGCAAACCTTTTTGATAAAGCGTTTCGATGGTTTCGTCACCTAAGCCGTCAATGTTCATGGCCTTGCGGTTAATAAAGTGTTGCATTTTACCAACAATTTGTGGAGGGCATCCTTCATCATTAGGGCAATAAAATGCAGCCTCGCCCTCCTTGCGCTCAAGGTGTGTGCCGCAGGCCGGGCAATTAGTAATGTATTCAACCGGCACAGCATTCTGATGCCTTTTTTCGGTATTTACGCTGATGATCTTGGGGATGATCTCGCCGCCTTTTTCAACATAAACACTGTCGCCCTCGTGCAGATCAAGCCTGATGATCTCATTGGCATTATGCAGCGTGGCGCGTTTAACCGTGGTACCCGCCAGTAAAACCGGTTGTAAATTGGCTACGGGCGTAACCGCGCCTGTACGGCCTACCTGGTAGCTTACACTTAATAATTCAGTTTCAACGCGTTCGGCTTTAAATTTATAGGATATGGCCCAACGCGGTGATTTGGCTGTAAAGCCCAGCTCCTGCTGCTGGCCATAGTTGTTTACTTTGATTACAATGCCGTCAATATCATAGCTCAGGTTAAAACGCTCTGTATCCCAGTAGGTAATAAACTCCAGAACCTGATCTATATTACCGCATAAACGACTATGATCGTTCACATTAAAACCCCATTTCTCAAGCGCTTCAAGGCTTTCCCAATGGGTTTTAAACAAAGTCCGGTCGGTATATAATCCGTATAAAAAACAATCCAAAGGGCGTTTAGCTACCTCGGCCGAGTCCTGCATTTTTACCGTGCCGGAGGCAAAGTTACGCGGGTTGGCATAGGGTATTTCGCCGTTTTCAATACGCTCATTGTTAAGGCGTTCAAAGGCTTTGCGGTGCATAAATACTTCGCCGCGAATTTCAAAAAATTCGGGGTAGTCGCCCTTGTTAAGTTTTTTTGGGATGGTATGTATGGTGCGTATGTTAGTGGTTACGTCATCGCCCTGTACGCCGTCGCCACGGGTTACCGCCCGGGCCAGTTGCCCGTGCTCATAAGTTAAACTCATGGAGAGCCCGTCAAATTTAAGCTCACATACATACTCAAAGTTGTCGCCGATTGCTTTGCGTACACGCTGGTCAAAATCAAGCAATTCCTGCGCGTTGTAGGTATTGCCTAATGACAGCATAGGCCAGCGGTGCCTAACGGTTACAAACTCCTTGGTAACTTCGCCGCCTACCTTTTGGGTAGGCGAATCAGGATCAGCAAAATCCGGGTGCTGCCTTTCCAATTCGGCCAGCTGCTTTAATTTCTGGTCAAAATCGTAGTCGGCAATGGTGGGCATTGCCAGCACATAATAATTATAATTGTGTTGTTTAAGTTCCGCGGTGAGCGCCTCGATCTGCTTTTTTACCTCGTTAGATGACATAGCAACGAAGATACAGATTTGCCTGACTTAAGCGGAACGTGTTTACTTAAGCACCAACAAAACTTGCAAATTTTGCTTTTAAATAAAGCGTAATAAAAACCTTTGATGTGGAAAGGTGTTATAGTTGATAGCAGTGAAAATGCATTATTTTAACGTGCAAATGGCATAAAAATTGCTTAATGCACAGAAATTAATTTATCGTTTACCTTATTATTCAACTTATGAAGAAAATTTTTCTTTTAGCCGTAATTGCAATCGCACTTTCCGCTACGCAATCTTTCGCACAAAGCTACAAAACCGGTGCTGGTTTAGGCATTGACTTTGGCGATGGTTCAACTCTTGTTGGTCCTACCTTCAAGCATTTTTTTAATGGTAATGACGCTATCCAGGCCGATCTTTTATTCGGTGCCGACGCCGTGTGGCTGGGTGGTTACTATCAATACCACCAACCACTAAAAGGTACACCTTTGAAATGGTATTTAGGTATTGGTCCGCAACTGGCATTTGCAGATGACAATGGTTTTAATGATAACAGCACATTTATCTATCTGCGCCCGATGGTAGGTTTGGATTTTAAAGTGCCATCAGCGCCGCTTAGCTTTAATTTAGACTGGAGACCAGCATGGCGCCTGAACAATGATTCAGAATTTGAGCCTGCCCGTTTTGGTCTTGGTTTCCGTTATACTTTCTAATATAGGATAGTAAAACATATCAATAAAAAAGCCGCGTTAGCGGCTTTTTCGTTTTTCATAAATTGTATTTAAGGTGTAGGGTAGGTTAAAATTTTTAGCGGACTAATTTTACGCATCCTATAGCAATTCATGGCGGTTTCACCCAGTTGGTTCAGTAGCCGGTAGTTCACAACTGCGCCAACAGCCGCGCCAATAAAAGGGATGAGCTGTGCCATTTTAGCCAGGTCAATGTAATCCCTGTATTCCTGTTGAAAGGTTCGCCAGTCAAACTCCTGTTCATCATCAGGCAGGCCCTGGCTGTAGCCCTGCCACGCAGCTATCTTTTGATAAACTACGTTGCGCTCCTGCTGGCTGCTAAATGCCAGCTGGAAAATGTAGAGTATATACAACCGCTCTTTGTAATCGTGAACATCGTAACCATAAAGGGCGGCTATTTCAAATAGCAATTTTATTTTTATACCGATCAGTATCGGGAAATCGGCCAGCCCCATCAAGATGCCGCCTGCGCCGGTAACAGCACCCTCAACCGATGCTGTGCGTTTATAAAACTCAATTTGCTCCTTAACGTATGCTTCGCGCATTTGTAGTGAAGCATCAGCAAGCGGAGCTTTGGTGACATGCTTTGCGCCGAAGAGCACTCCCTTTATCATCTTCTCGATGGCTGTGGTTATGGCGGCGTGTACCTTTTCAGGTATAATATTATTGAGCTTGGTTTGCAGCCTCTTGGCTATACGGTTGCCCAGCGAAGGCTTTTTTTGCATGCGGTGCTGCCAAAACTCCAATTGTATGTATGCCTGCTGCTCATAAGTTGTCATAGTTATAAAATGTATGTTAAGAGTATGACAATTAATAAGGCAAGCTTGTTACGATAAATTTAAAATCCCTCTCTGCATTGCTATGCAGAGAGGGTGCGCCGGTATCTACCAGCTATAGAAAAAACCAAGGTTTAGGTAATTGACTAAATTGGCGCTGAAAGTATTGGCTGAGCCGGTGTTGTATCCTGTTGATTTAGAATGACTGTAGGATACATTAGCAATATTTGAAGTTACGCCCAAATGTTTAGTAGAATAGAACACGAAATCAAGTCCTACACGTCCGGTATAGCTGTTGGTAGTAGTTACATTGTCTGATTCTTCATTAAAATTGGATGTTTGCCTGTCGCGAGAATATTGCAAAGACGGCCCTGTGCGTATGCCTACTTTATCGTTAAAGAGTATGTATTTACGTAATTGTACGCCAGCAAATAAGCCCTTGTATTTTTGCAAATAATCAGAATTATCGCTTTCCTGACGGTTTTCCTGAAAATCGTAACCGGCCGATACGCCAATGTCCAGTTTATCAGCTATAAAATAGCCATAGTTAGCGCTTACGCTGTATGCATTTAATTTGTTCTTATCTGTTGTGTTGCCAACTCCGTTAAAATAGGTATTCTTACTATCAGTATTTTGGATGGCGAATGAAGCACCGATATTCTGTGTTCCCTTTTCGGTTTGGGCAAAGGCAGCTAAGGAAGCAACGCATAGCAGCATTGCAGCAAGAACTTTTTTCATAAAAATTGTGAAGTTGTGTTAAGTTGAAATTGTGTGTTTGTTGTTTGTATGACGGTGCCAGAAATGAATGGTTTAACGGCTGTTTTAAATTTTAGTTAACACGTTAATAATGAGATTTTAAATGTTTTGAAGCATTATATGTGTAACAGAAAAAATCATCTATACAATTTCAGTTAATCCTTTATAACGCATAAAAGCGACGGCATATGCCATCGCTTTTATGCTCTCTATTAAAATAGTGTTATGATTTCTTTTTATCGCCGGTATCGGTTTTAGCCGGTTTCTTTTCCTGGGTTTTAGGTTCCTTTTTGTTCTCGGCATCTTCAGGCTGATCGGCTTTTTTGTCGCCCGGCTTTTCAACTTCGTTAGTCAGCATCGCTTCCTTGATGTATTTAACAGGGGCACTGCCGTAGCTTAAAAATTTCTCGTTAAATTCTTTGAGGCGGTACTTGTCGGCCATTTTTTTCTTGTACTCTTCGCGCAGTTGTTTTATATCATGATAACCGGTGAAATAACTGGTTAACTGCACGTTGCTTACTGTTACGCGCTTCCATTTACCCTCGGCTTCGGCCTGTTGCTGGAAGGCCTCTTTGATAAGTAGCTTCAGCGCCTGCTCGCGCGTCATGCTGCCGGCGTGTACATTGTAGTCTAATATGGCGTTGCATACGGCACGCAGGTTCCATTTGCACCACATCAGACGCATTTCGGGTTCGTTGTTGCCGTAGCCGGCATCCAGCATCATCTCTTCGCTATAAACAGCCCAGCCTTCAACCATAGCGCCGTTGCCCATAATTGCTTTTATAAGGCTTGGCGTTTTGTTGGCGTAAACCAATTGGGTATAATGTCCGGGTATCGCCTCGTGTATGTTGAGTATTTGCAAGGTGTAGTTATTATACTCGCGCAAATAGCTTTCGGCGCGTTCTTTGTCCCAGCCATCTAAACTGCCCACGTTATAATAGGTATTGCCGTTTTTTTCGTATGGTCCCGGCGATGATACAGATGCACCCGCAACGCCGGCCATATAAGCAGGCTCCCTGCGCACAACCAGCGGCTTGGTTGGATCCATGGTGAGCAATTCCTTTTCTTTAACAAAGGCGCTTAGCTTGGGTATCTGTTTTTCAATGGCCGATTGAAATTGTGCCGGTTCAACGTGCTTCAGAGAAAGCATCTCTATCACATCGCCCACAAGTGCCAGCGAGTCCGACGGCATTTTTTTATCGCCCATGTATTTCGGCCACAACTCTTTGCTAAGCTTGATCATTTCCTTGTGTAGCACCTTTTTGCGTTCAACCGCCGCATTGAACATTTGCTGTGAGGTAAGGTTTGATTCTATTTCGTAAGCAAACTTTTCGTCATATAATGATTTGCCCAGCCTGAAGCTGCGGCCTTTATCGCTGCGGATGGTTTTTAGCCAGGCGGTAAAGCCACGTATGGCAGCTAAGCTTGTTTTTGCCCGTTCGCGCATGAGTTTTTGCTCCGCATCCGTAATGCTGCTTTTGGTAAGCGAATCAATAAAATCCTTTTCGATTACACCTGCGCCCCCGTTTAGCTGGTCTATCGCCAGGTCGGTAAGTTCCGGAACGGGGCTTTTAACCAGCTTTTGTGCATCCTTATAGTAGGCAGGTATGGTTTCCATCTTCTGATAAAAGCTCTTAAGTCTTTTGGCGAGCGGCGCATACTTTTCGTTCAAAATATACGCAAAAGTGCCGATTACGTTGTACGATGTCGGATCCCACTCATAAGCCTTAAGCGAGCTGTAAGTCCATTGCGTTTTACGCAGATAGTTTTGGATGAGATAATAATCCATGCGGTTGCTCGAAGTAAGCTCGTTTTGCGGGTAATGGCTCAACGAGTCGAGGTGGTTTTTGGCAAAGTCAACCAGTTTCTTCTTCTGGTCGGCAGGTGTTAGTAACACGCTATCATACATATGGTAGCCAACGGACGTAGCCCAATCCGGGTTAAGCTTCCAAAGCTCGTCTAAAAACTTGCCCTCGTAACGGGTGAATGATTCGTTGTTTTTTTCCTCGTCAGAGATTTGGCCACCCATGCCGTCCTTTTTACAGGCAGTAAAAAAAGTGAAGCCGCAAATGGCTGTAACCAATAATTTATAAAGGGTGCGGGTATTGATCATCATGCGCATAAACTTAAGGCATTTACTTTGAATTATACAGCGCGGCAGTTACAAACCTTTAAATTATGCCAACTTTAGGGCGGGCGGCTTGTTAACTAACAAAATTTGGATTGTATGAATGAGCAACATAACACTTTGATAAACGAGCTGGTTAACTTTTTAAACGGCAAAGGCGCGCACGTAAGTTTTGCTGAAGCGGTTGAAGGCCTGTCCGCAGAGTTAAGGGGCAAAACGCCTGACAATATGCCGTATAGCATCTGGCAACTGGTTGAGCATATACGCATTGCCCAATGGGATATGCTGGAATTCAGCCGGGATGCCGGCCATCAATCTCCAAACTGGCCTGATGAATACTGGCCCGAAGAGGCGGAGCCTGCAAGTGATGATGCCTGGAATCAATCGCTCTCACAAATTGAGAATGATTTAAATGAGTTTATCAGCCTGCTGAAAAACGCAGATAATATTTACGAGCCGTTTGCGCACGGCTCCGGGCAAAACTTATTGCGCGAGGCGCTGCAAATAGGAGACCATACGGCATACCATACAGGCGAAATACTGGCCATCAGGAGGATGCTTGGGGCTTGGAAGTAAGACCTCACCAACCCTCTCCAAAGGAAAGAGTTTTTAGAAAAATGCCCCCTACTTTACCTTCCCTATAAAATCAACAATACCGGTAACCAATTCGGGTTTCAGCGGTAAATCCGGATTGCTATAGGTGGCCATGTTCTGCTTGGTATCTGCAGGCGCGGCTTTGAGTATATGGTTCATCTCGGGGATGATAAGCAGTTGCGCGTCTGATTTGGCTTTCTTTAACTTTTCGGCCTGTGCAACGGGCACCTGCAAATCCGTTGTACCCTGCAAAATCAGCACGGGCATTTTAAGTTTTTTGATCTCGCGCTGCGGATCATACCTGCACCACGACATGATATAGTTTTGGATGCTCGGGCGCGCCACAGCATACAGCGATGCATCAACGTTAGGCGTGGTTTTGCCACGTTTCAGGCTGTCGAGCACACGTTTAAATCCATCGGCAATGTAAGCCGGCTGGCTTTTCATTTGCTCGGTAAGTATTTTTTCGGCGGGATCTCCGGCTCCGGCCACGGATATAAAGGCTTTAACCGGCGCGTCGTTAGCGGCAAGCATACCTACCAACGAACCTTCGCTATGGCCTAATACAATTATTTTTGAAAACCCGCCCTTATCATTTATGTCATTGATAATGCCCACGGCATCTTCCACCATATCCTCAAATTTCAGTTCCGACTCTTTGGTAGTGCTAACCGATTGCCCTATGAGGCGTTTGTCATACCGCAGCGTAGCTATACCTTTTTTACCCAGTTCGTTAGCCAGTTGTAAATAGGCATTTGTATTTAAGCCAAGCTTGGCGCCGTTGCCGTTACGGTCTGTAGGGCCCGAGCCGGCAATAATAAGCACCAGCGGCACTTTTCCTTCCGTTTTCGGTTTAACAAGCGATCCGGCTATGCTGCCCGAAAACGTTTTCAGCGTATAAGGCGATTCTGTTAGCGAGGCATCAATAGCGCCGCCTTGTTTTGCTGCCTCGCCCGGCGTTGGCTCATACGGGCGAAGCAATAAGCCCATGTACTGGTTTTGTGCGTTGACGGCAATGTTCAGGGTAAAGGTGGCCTTTTCAAAATTAGCTTTGTAAACACCTACGTTATTTTCCAGCTTTAAAAAATTAGTGCTCTTTAAGATGCCCAACTGATTTTTTAACTGTATCGTGGTGCTGCGGAACTGGTCTGCCGTAAGCGCGGCCTTCATTTCGGCACCAAAGCGGGCATACACACTATCCGGATGGCCGGTATTGTATTGCTTGACGAAGAATTGCGCGGCTTTTTTTACAGCTTCAGGCTCTGCCTGCCCTAATGCGGTTAGCGCGGTAAAACTTAGTATTAATAACGTGAAATATTTTCGGAATATGGCCATATGCGTTTGCTATTGCTGAAAAGCAAAGCTAATAAAACACTAATTTATGCCGCTATTTACAACAACATATTTTCGGCTTTGCCGTAAAAAGGTTATTATTGTGATACCATCATTAATTTTTTATTACCGGATGGTTTAAGCGAGTTTTCTTTCTGCTGATTAATGAATAAACTGACCCGGGCCTTACTGCTGATTGTATGGAGCTTTGCTTACGTTGAAAGCCGGGCGCAAACCGATACAAAAGCGATAGAAGGGAAAGTACTTACCGAAGCAATGAGGCCTGCAGATGCGGCCACCGTAAAACTACTGAATCACCCTGATTCAGCGCTCATAGCTTCCACCATAAGCGATCAGAACGGTTTTTTTGAATTCAGGAATATAAAGCCGGGTAAGTATTTTATCGCCATAAGTAAAGTAGGCTATAATCGCTTTTTTACCGTTCAATATGTAATTGGCGAAAATACCGGGAATATAAAAACGCCTGACGTTAAACTGGTGCCGCTTAACTATCAGCTTAAAGAGGTTAAGGTTACCGCTAAAAAGGATTTTGTTGAGGTTAGGCCTGATAAAACGGTAATCAATGTTGAAAAAAGTATTGTATCGGCAGGTAATAATATGCTCGATGTGTTGCGCAACGCGCCGGGTGTAAAGGTATCGGGCGAGGATGTGCTGTTCAAAGGCGGGCAAAAAGCGCTTATCGCCATCAATGGTAAAGTTACCCAGCTAACCGGCGAGCAACTGGCCGAACTGCTAAAAAGTTACCAGAGCAGTATGGTGAATTCAGTTGAGCTGATCGCCAATCCATCTGCTAAATATGACGCGGCCGGCGGCGGACTCATTAATATCGTATTAAAGAAAAACCGCGACCTGGGGTGGCGTATAAGCGTTTCGCAAAGCGCGGCGGCAGGGGAGAACTACAAGTTCAATTCAGCGGTGAACCTCAATTATCGCTCAAAAAAAGTTAACCTGTTTGGTAGCTACGTTTTCGCGGCTAACGAGATTCCGCGATTTTGGGATGTTGACCGGCTGATCAATGTTGGGCCAAACGTGTCTGAATACCGGATGCGTTATAAAGGCACCACCCGGTTAAAAAGCTACACGTTTAATACCGGCGCCGATTGGACAATATCGCCAAAGCAAAACCTGGGTTTTATTGTACATGGCTACAGTACTCCGGCTGATATCGACAAACGCAACACTACCTATATCGCTAACAATAGCGTGCCTGATTCAACTATCACCACCCGCTCCGGTATCGACAGGACGATCTATAACCTGAATTATAATATTAACTATAAGGGTTCGTTCGGTGCTGATAACAAACACGTGTTATCGGCTGATCTCGACCTGTCCGACTATAACCGCCGCTCGGATGAAAATCTGCGTAACGACTTTTTTAACCCGGCTGGCGCCGTAGTACGCGATCCGCTTTTTTACCAGGTTTATTCACCCGCCGATATTAATGTGTATTCGGCAAAAGTGGATTATACACGGGTAATTTCAGCCAACACCAATGTTGATGCCGGTGTAAAGGTGAGCAAGGTAAACAGCGATAACCGTATTGATTTTAGTGAGCAGGTAAATGGCGCCGCTCAGTTGGTGCCCGGCCTCACCGATCATTTTGTGTATAAAGAACGTATTGAGGCCGGTTATATAAACCTGCATACCAAAATTGGGTCGACTGATGTTACTGCCGGCTTACGTGCAGAGCAAACCCACGCTAACCGTACCTCGTATAACCCGAACCGTGTAGCCGATACTTCGTACTTTAATTTATTCCCGAGCATTCAGCTGATACGGAGTGTTGGCGAAGAGCATCAGTTCACCCTTTCGTACAACCGGCGGATAGGGCGACCGAACTACCAGGACCTGAATCCGTTTGTGGCGTATATCGATCCGTATGCCTTTAGTACCGGTAATCCATTTTTAAAGCCGCAGTATGTCAGCTCGGTTGAGCTGGCTGATACCTATCTCATCAAGTTCAAGGCTGCTTTAAGCTTTAGCATAACTAACGATTTTTATACCACTATTTACGAGCAGAACAATGCTACCGGGGTTTACACTACCACTAAAAGCAATGTGGCAAACCGGCATGTATACGGGCTTGAAATTACGGCTCCGTTTGATATTACGCCATGGTGGCAAATAACCAATTACATAGAGCTAAGCCACAGCCGTTATTTTTATAAGGAAGCAGGAGCGGGGAATAAACACGCTTACGACTTTCTGACGCAGGTGAACCAATCATTCAATATTACCGATAAGTTTAAGGCCGAAGTTAACGCCAATTACGAAACGCCTACTTACTTTGGTATCAAGAATTATCGTGAACAGTATTATTTCAGTGCGGGCATGAGCCATGCGATATTGCATGATCAGGGTACCATTAGGTTAGCCATGAGCGATATTTTTAACACGCAGATTGACCGTTATGATACGCGCTTCTTAAACCTCAACATGCGCGGCCGTGAAAAACCCGGAACGCGCTTTGTAACTGCAACCTTCACCTACCGTTTTGGCAATAACTCGTTGAAAGCGGCCCGTAAACGCACCGGTGGTTCGGGTGAGGAAGTATCACGAATGGGGGGCAGCAGTAATGAAAATTAGGGGACGCGCTGTTCGCTATACTTGCCTTTTATCTTTTTTACAAAGTAACGGCCTAACGAAGTAGCTTTGGCGAATTTTTTAAATGCTGATGGCTTAAAGCCGAAGTATTGCCAAACGCCGCCATTGTCTCTGAATTCCAGTTCGAGTACTTGGCTTTCGGCATCGTAACCAACACTTTCAAGGGCTGATGATTCTACGTGGACGCGTTTCATAACTATCCATCATACAATCAAAATATATACCACGTTATTAGCCTGCCTTGCCGGTAAGCATGCTGAAAATAATGATGCCCAGCACCAGCAGGGTGATCAACATATAGCGGTAATCCTTCTCGGCGGCGAAGCCAATGGCTGAAAATATGAGCCGCACCACCGGCGTAGCGATCAACAGTATAATACCGATTTGAATTATGGCCCGGCCGCGCAGGGCAAACATGCTGCTGAAGAGATTGCCGGGCTTTACATAATCAGGCACACCTTTAAAGGTAGCGTAATCAACTATCTCGTGCCCATGGCGGGTAAGGTATATAATGCCCCCGATAAATGCTATGCCAATGGATGCGAACACGCCTATGCGCAGCAACTGGCCTATTATAACTTGTATCTTCATTTGTTAAACCCTTCCTAATATTCCGTTATAGATCATCTGTATAGCCAGTATTAAAATAATGCCGGCAAACAAATATTTAAGCCACGCAGCGGATGCGGTACGCACCAGTATTTTTGAGCCGCTTAAAGCACCCAGTACTACACCAATAACTACCGGCATGCAAATGCCAGGCTCAATATAACCGCGTTGCAGGTAAACTACGGCACTGGCTGCCGCGGTTACGCCAATCATAAAATTACTGGTAGTGGTTGATACCTTGAACGGGATCCGCATTACGCCATCCATCGCCACAACCTTTAACGCGCCCGAGCCAATGCCCAAAATACCCGATATAATACCGGCTACAATCATCATGGCAAAGCCGCCTGCTACGTTAATAACCCGGTAAGCTACAAATCCTCCTGCTTCCGGGAAATGCCCGTCGAGCTGTAGCTTTTCTGCCAGATAGCTTTTTTTGAGGTTTACCTCATTTGATTTTTTCTTGAGGGATATAATGGCCGAGCATATAAGCACCGTACCAAAAAGGATAGCGATAAAATGCGCCGGGATGAATGCGGCCAGCACCGCGCCCGTAAATGCGCCAATGGTTGTGGCAATCTCCAAAAAGATGCCTAAGCGCATATTGGTAATGCCTTCTTTTACATAAGCAGCCGCCGAGCCCGACGATGTTGCAATAGCTGATACCAGCGATGCGCCTATGGCATAATGTATATCAACGCCCAGCGCCAAGGTAAGCAGTGGTATCACCACAAAACCGCCGCCAAGGCCTGTTAATGAGCCTAACAAGCCGGCGGCATATGCTCCCGCCAACAGTATCAGGGTAAAAGTAAGTACTGTCATAATCAACTCCTGCGAGCCGTAAAAGTACAGTTTTTACAACACGATGAAAGTTAGAATACCATTAAAAAGGCAGTTTGAACATTTATTGAGCGGGATGATTTGTATCTTTGCGGCTTGATTTTTTAAGATAACATACCCCTGTTATATGAAACATATTTTAACGCTAACGTTAAGCCCTACTATAGATAAGAGTACATCAGTTGAGAAAATTATCGCGGAGCACAAGCTGAATTGCGACGAGCCTAAATTTGAACCGGGCGGCGGCGGTATCAACGTATCACGCGCTTTAAAGCGCCTGGGTTTAACCTCCACGGCTGTATTTACCTCCGGCGGGCTCAGCGGGAAACTTTTGCAGGAACTATTGCACAAGGAGCAGATTGAGCAGCACCCCATAGAAACTTTTAACCTTACCCGCGAGAACTTTATTGTAGTAAACAGGGCCACTAATGAACAACTGCGCTTTGGCATGCCGGCCCCCGCATTGGTTGAAGGCGAAGAGGAAACGATATTAAAAGCCGTAAAGCAAATGGCCGCCAAAGCCAGCTACATTGTAGCCAGCGGCAGTATACCAAAAGGCGTGAGTACAGATTTTTTAGCCAAGGTAGCCCGCATTGCACATCAGGAAGATGCGCGGTTGGTGATTGATACATCCGGCGAAGCGCTGGAGCAGGCCATCGAAGAAGGTATCTATCTGCTTAAACCCAACCAAAACGAATTGCGAAAGCTTACCGGTATAGAGGCCGAGGATAATGACGCGATTGAAGAAGCCGCCCGTATCATTGTTAATAAAGATAAATGTGGTATAGTGGTGGTATCAATGGGGCCGCAAGGCGCCTACGTGGTAACTAAGGATTATGCCGAGTTTGTGAGCGCACCATCGGTAAAAAAACGTAGTACTGTAGGCGCTGGTGACAGTATGGTTGCCGGGATGGTATACGGTTGTGTAAATAATTACGATTTAGGCCACATGGTGCGCATGGGTATCGCCTGCGGCAGCGCAGCCACCATGAACCACGGTACTGAACTATTTAAAAAAGAGGATGTTGACCGATTATACGAATGGTTAAATAAGCAAACTACTAATTATTTAGTTTAAACTATAATTTTAGGTGATTTGTGTCGTTATGAAGTAAAACCTACATCATGACACGCCTTGTCTTAATTATTACCGCTGTAGTACTTTTAACAGTATCAGCCTCGTTTACTGATGATGCCACCTTTATGCGCGACCAGAAACGGAGCATACGGGTAAAGCAGGCTTACACGGAAAAAGAGAAACAGTTGAATGAAAATCTTAAACCGTTTGGCTTGTCGCTTAATCAGGTTAATATCCTGATAACAGCGTTTAAAACCGAGCAGCACCTCACGGTTTATGTTAAGGCGCCGGCAGAGGTAAAATACCGTAAATTTAAAACGTACAGTGTTTGTTCTATGTCGGGGTTGCTGGGGCCTAAGCGCCGCAAAGGCGACAGGCAGGTTCCGGAGGGGTTTTATTATATCGACAGGTTTAATCCGGCAAGCGCTTATTACCTGTCATTAGGTCTCAACTACCCGAATGCTGCCGACAGGATCAGGAGTGGAAGCAATGATCCCGGCGGAGATATCTTTATCCATGGTAAATGCGTAACCATAGGTTGCCTGCCGGTAACCGACGATTATATTAAAGAGATCTATCTGCTCGCTCTACAGGCCTACCAAAGCGGGCAGCGCAAAATTCACGTTTACATTTTCCCGTATAAGTTTAACAGTATTTTTGCCGATCGTTTTTCAGCACCTTATGCCGGAGATAAAAATACCATCGCTTTCTGGGCTAAGCTCAAAAAAGGCTATGATCAGTTTTTAACAAAGCAGCAGGAGTTAGCAGTTACGATCAATCCTGCGGGCGAGTACGTCTTTTAGCTAACAAAAACGCCCTGCTTTTTGGCAAGGCGTTTTTGTTTAATTGTGGTTTCATCCTCATAACGGAACAAACCGTATTGATTTTAGCAAAGGCGGGTTTTTAACAGCCGTGCTTTGCTTTACTTCAATATAATAATCGCGCAAAGCAGGGCTAACCGCTTTGGCTAACGGAATTGTGGCAACTGTTTCCTGGCTGCCTGTGGTAAAGCTGATGCTTCCGCTGCCCAGTTTAACGCCGCCTTTACCGTTGTAAACCGTTATGGTGTAGCTGGCCGCTGAGCCGTTACATACGCCGGTAAACTCAAGCGCCTTAATGCTTGTGCCATCAAACTTACCGGCTTTAAAGCTGCCCGTTGTTGCCGGGAACACCAGGTATTTTGTACCATCAGTCTCTTTGTTTGTAAAACCGTTAACGGCGGTAAAATCGTCCGCGTTAATCACGCTGCTACGCAGTGCCGCAGTGCCCGAGCCTGATAGCGGCCTTACGCCATTGGCACCCGCATCAGTATAATTAGCCTGTATGGTATAAAGCATATCGGGCTTTTGCGCGTTCTGCGCACTTGGTGTTACGCTGCCGTTGGCCGGTAACGATTTAGGCTTGTTGTCGTCCGCCAGCGAACGTATCCAGCCGACAATCAGCTTGGTATCATCCTCTTTTAGTGATGGGTGCGCTGGCATAGCAACCTCGCCCCAAACACCGGCACCGCCTTTAATAATTTTGCTTACCAGGTGCGTATTGGCATTTCTTGAGTTCTTATACTTCTGTGCAACCTTCACAAATGACGGACCGATCGAAGCCTCATTCTCTTTATGGCAGGCCTTACAATCTAAAGTTAGCATAATGTTTTTGCCCATAGTAGTAGCCTGTACCACCTGGTGGCCAAGGTTGGCACCGGCCATATCACGCCCTTTAATCATGTTGGCGGTAACATAAAGGTTAGCCAGGTTTACCGGCGCGTCCTTATCTTTAACGCTCACTTTATAGTTAATCGGTTTGCCCGGGAAGTAAAAGCTGCGGTTGCCACTTACATTTACAGCGACGGTTGGCTGCACGTTACCGGCATACACCGTTATGGTATTGCTGGTGGTTGATGCCTTTTTGGAGTCTATAACATCAACACTTATATCATACTCACCTGCTTTGGCTACTATATGTTTTAATACAGGTACTTTGGTTGTCTTTTTTATTGTGCCAATGTGCCAAACGTAGGTAAGCGCATCCTTTTCAGGATCGGTAGCTTTTACCGTTGCCGATATGGCTAAGGGTGTACTTCCGCTGGTTTTGTCAACCTTTAATGAAGCGATTTCCGGCGGACGGTTTCCTGCCAGGTAATCAATGCGGGATATCGCCGCGTCGGGGTTTTTGTTGAACCAGCCGTTACCGTATTCTAACACGTAGATGCGTCCGTCAGGTCCGGCTTCCATGTCTATCATGGAGTTAAACTTCATACCGTCAACAAAAGGCTCTATCTTGTCCACATCACCTGCAGCTGTTTGCGATACGGCCTTGATCCATCCGCGCACAAAATCATAGATAATCAGCTTGCCATCATAATAAGAAGGATAGCGGGTAGTAGGCAGATAATCTGAGCTGTGATAAACAGGGCCGGTCATGGCCGTGCGGCCACCGCTGCCCAGTTCCGGAAACTCCGGCGATTGCGCGTAAGGGTACCAGATATAGGCCGGTTGCGCAGGCGGTAACTCGTTTAAACCTGTATTGTTGCGTGAGTTGTTTATCGGTTTCGCCGGATCAGCCGGTGCACCGTTCTCGTTAGTGTTGTAATTGTGAATATTGTAAGCGTAATTATTACCTACAAAAAAAGGCCAGCCAAAGTTGCCTGCTTTACGGGCCTGGTTCACCTCATCGTAACCGCGCGGACCACGGGTGCCTATGCTGTCCACATTGGCATCGGGGCCGACTTCACCCCAGTACAGGTAGCCTGTTTTTTTATCGATGGATATGCGGTACGGGTTACGGTTACCCATTACGTAAATCTCCGGGCGGGTTTTGGCGGTACCTTTAGGGAACAGGTTGCCTTCCGGAATATCATAACTGCCATCGGCATTAACTTTTATACGAAGTATTTTTCCCCGCAGGTCATTGGTGTTACCTGCCGAGCGGCGCGCATCATACTGCTCATGGCCCGGGCGGTCATCCATCGGCCCGAAGCTATGGGTAGGATATTTCTGACCGGGCTCGTCAAAAGGAGTGGAGTTATCGCCGGCTGATACATACAGGTTGTCATCCTTGCCAAAGGCGATAGAACCACCGGTATGGCAGCAGATTTCCCGCTGCGTTTTAACTTCCAGTATTACTTTCTCCGAGCCGTTGTCCAATGTATCGCCCTTAAAAACAAAGCGCGATAAACGGTCTATCGACTCATCGCCTGCCGGGCTGTAGTACATATAGATGTAATGATTGTTAGCATAATTAGGGTCGGCGGCTATACCCAGCAAACCCTCTTCGCTGTTTACGTTAGGCACTTTCGTTTTAAAATAAACATTGAGGTAGCCCACTTGTTTAACCGTTTTTTTAACAGCATCAAACTTCATCAGCTCGCCACGACGCTGTGCAACCAGAATATCGAAGTTGGGCAATATGGCCATCTCCGTAGGCTCAAACAATGTGCCTTCAGTAAGTACACGTTTAATAAAACGGTTAGCTTCGGGTGTACGCTGGGTTTTAGCTTTGCTGTAATCGATTGCATTACCATCACCAATAGCATATTTTATGCCCCCTAAAACATGTTGCAGATATTGCGGATCAGCGTATGATTCATCGGTATGGCCAAGCTCAGTATAGAACGCACGGCCGCCGTCAAAATTATGATACCAGGCCATCGGGTGTTTGTTGCCGTTTTCGCCGCCTTTGTAGCTTTTTTCGTCGATGTTGATCAACACTTTAACGCCCGGGTTAAGCTTTTTAAAATTATACCACTCGTCGGTACGGGTCCAGGTATCATGCAGGTGTTTGGTTGATGGGTGATTTTTATCAACCACATTTAATATGGCCTGCTGCGGTGCCGGGTGGCTTTTAAAGTAACCGCCAACTAAACGGCCATACCAACCCCAGCCATACTCGGTATCGCTTGCGGCATGGATGCCTACAAAACCGCCTCCGGCCTGTATGTAACGTTCAAAATCAGCTTCCTGATATTGATTTAAAACATCGCCGGTAGTACTTAAAAATACAACCGCCGCATACTTTTTCAGGTTAGCTTCAATAAAGGCGTTTGCATTGGTGGTGGTATCCACATCGAAACTGTTTTCGGCACCCAGTTTCATCACGGCGGCAAGCCCTTTGGGAATGGATGAGTGGTGGAAGCCTGCTGTTTTGGCGAAAACGAGTACCCTTGGCTTGGGTGCCATCTTTCCGCATAAAAACAGCACGATGCAAATGCCCAGTGTGGCAAAGCCCGATAAGCGTAAATAAAACGTACTTTTCACAGTTAAAATTGGGTTTAAAACAAATAAACCGGTAACTAAGTACCGGTTTATTCTGTATGGTGTAATGTTGGTTAATTCACTATGAGTGTGCCCTGCATCACGTAAAAGTGTCCTGGTACGGTACAAACATAAGTATATTTTCCGGGTTTGCTTGGCGCCTCAAAATAAATGGTTTGCGAACCTCCCGGCCCAACCAGCGTGGTATTATATAATACCTTTGGCGTGTTAGGGATGTGGCTTAGCTTAACGCTTGATAAACCCAGTTTCATGGCCAGTTCACCTACAGCTACCGCCTGCCCGTCAGGTACCAATACAAAGTTGTGCGGCATATCATCATTATTGCTGAAGGTAAGCTTTACTTTGCTGCCTGCTTTAACAGTCAGTTCTGATTTATCAAACTTCAAACCTGGTTTGGTACCCAGTGTTATGGTTTGATCGATCTCTGTCCATGAAGCGGGTTTAGTAGTCTGATTCTTTTTCAAGCCTGTACTTGCCGGCGTTTTAGCTGTAGTAGCTTTAGCAGGGGTAGTGGTTGGTTTGCCCATGTTCATATGGTCATGCCCTGCCATTCCCGTTTTTGGCTTACGTTGAGGCACGTTAAGTTTAGCTCCTTCCGGAATGTTATTCAACGTGTAATAAGCTACAGGGTGCAGTACTTTGGCAGCGCTATCAGCCGAAACGATCTTGTCATCAAGGGTGATCTCGTGAACATATTTTTCACGAAGGCCGTCAACCACCAGGCGAACTTTTGTACCATCAGTTGATACGATAGCCGCGTTAACCACGTGTTGTTGCTCACGCACGGTATTACTACCGTAAACCGGGTGATATTTGTAAATAAAGCCGGTTATCGCGTAAGCATCCGGATCGGCAGCCGCTTTTTTATCAACCGGTTTGGTAAATTCAATCTCGAAACCATCTGGCATAGCCTTAACGGCTTTCATTTCAAACGGTGTGCGTTTGCTCCAAACTACGCGCTCTAAGCCAAAATCCTTTTGACCTTTTGAACCCCAGCCGCGGTTGGTTTGGCCAACGAAAAGCGAACCATCATTACCCCAGGCCAAACGCAGTACGCCTGACTCAAAACCTTCGCGGAAGGTAAAGGCAGCGCCCTGGTATTCGCCTTTTACCTGCTCTAGGTAAACGCGGTTCAGGCGGCTCTGGCCCTGATCGCCGATAATTACCTGCCCTGCAAACGGACCAAAACGGTCGTCATTCGGTATTTGTATCATGGATGATGTTGAGGTACCCAATATAGAGTGCGGCAGCCATACCGTTGGCAACTTCATGCCCGGTACTTCTTTAGCTACCTCAAAAAATGTTTTGTACGGACGGTTCGGATCATCATCCTCAATTTTGCCCTGGTTAAAGCGTGGGTCAACACGTGAGTAGATGTCCTGGGTGCGTGCCTTAACCGGTGATTCCGGACGTGCAGCCCAGTTTAAACCGGCAGGGTGTCCTGCAAAATCACCTTTGTTTAATTGCATCATGTGGCCCGAACCTACCCAGTCACCCTGGTTTTCAGAGTAAAAATATTTGCCATCAATTAAGCCTTGGCCTGCAGGTGAACGTAAACCGGTAGCAAATGGCATCATTTTACCATCAGGCGTGATCTCCATGGTCCAGGCTCTCCAAGGCACATGGCTTTTACCTCTCCACCATTCAAAGCCATCGAACCCTACGTTGGCGTTCACCATAAAGTTACCGTTAGGCATAACTACCGGGCCGTACGAGTACTCGTGGTAGTTACCGGTTAATGGCCATGCAAATACGGTTTCGTACACATCGGCTTTGCCGTCGCCGTTCTTGTCAACCAGTTTGGTTAACTCGCCGCGTTGTACGGCATATAAGGCGCCATCTTTGTAGGCAAGGCCAAGCAGCTCGTGCATACCGGTGGCAAACTTGCGGTAGTGCGGAGTAGTGCCGTTAAGCATGTACGGGTTTTCAATAATGTACACATCACCACGGCGGGTTGATGCAGCCATATCGCCGTTAGGCAACAGGGCTAAACCGCCAACCTCAAGCTCAATACCCTCAGGTATGGGCAGGGTAACAATGCGGTAAAAATCTTTTTCGGTAGCTCCCGCTTCCTTATTTTGTGCTTTAGCTGTAAACCCAACAACGGCAGTTACAGATAAAGAGAGTAATATATTCTTTAAATTAGCTTTCATTTATAACAGTATTTGTTGAGGTTACCAGATAATTGAATATTTAACAGATGCGCCTTTATCCGCATCCTTCACCGGGATAAGCAGCTCCTGGCCGTTGCCTGCGTTGCGCAGTACCGGTTTGGCGCCTTTATCAAACTGTACGTAGTACTCGTAGTTGTTCACCGCGTACATGCCGTTACCGGCCTCAACAATATCGCTGCCTGATGCGGCGCGCAGGTAAAGCTTATCTTTAACCGGGCCGTTAACCGTAACCACGCGGGTTAAACTGCGTCCACCGTCTTCGCTGGTTAATTTATCATCTACTTTTAACTGGCTAACCTCGTATTTAAAGGTTGGGTAACCTTTGTCGTCAAGCTCATAACCGCGGCTGCGGAATGCCTGATCGGCAAGCAGTGAATCAGGCCATACCGTGGTTTCTGATCCTAATACCGCAATGGCAGGTGCATCAGTTAAAGGCACTTTGCTGCCAATAACGGTGGTATTGCCATCGCCACGGAACAGCCACATTGGCGTTCCATCCACAAAGCCTCCTTTCCATACCTGGAACAAGGCTCCTGTACCTAAATCATATGAGTAGCTGATGTTGCCCGGGTAGCCCGCGTTAACAGCATGGGTAACACGTTTTTTATCGTTAATGTCAACAAAGCTGCGCAGCAACACCGGCTCATCGGTAACGGTAACAAACACCTGTTTCTCGCTGAACGTACGTTTTGAACCGTCGGTTTCCTTAGTATCTACAGAGGTGCTGTATTTAATATTTTTGAACGCTACGGCGCCATGATCGCCTTGCAGGCGGATAGGGCCGGTGGCAGCCTCGTTAGGGAAGGCCGAGCCACGGGTTGGCGCTTGTAATTCTGCGTTTTCAATAATGTTAACACCATTTAGCACAATTTTAACAATACGGGCATTAGATGTTTTTTTACCCGAAGCATCAAACTTTGGCGCCTGGAAAACAATGCGGATGTTTTGCCAAAGGCCCGGTGCACGGCTTACATTGATACGCGGCACTACGCCCTCGTAAGCAAACTGGCCTTGCGGACGGCTTTCATCCCAACGTGGGTACACAGCGCCCAGATCCTGGTAAGTCAACTTGTCCTTGCCCCAGGCGTCGCTCAGCTGAATTTCGTAACGGCCTTGTAGGTAGATACCCGAGTTTGAGCCCTTGGGCATCAAAAAATCAGCGCTCAGGTCAATGTCGCCATGTTCAAAATTGGTAAAAAGGTCTTCATTTTTTCCCTTGCCCGGGATGGTAACCAAAATGCCCTGGCCATCTTTTTTTTCAAGCGATTCTTCTTTGTTAAAGTCGCTTTTTACTGAACCGGCGACAGACCAGTTTGCAGATGGCTTTTTAAATGCCGACAGATCGCTCAGAGGTATCTGTGTATTCTGCGCGTAGCCGGTAAAAGGTATAGCAGCAGCGGACAGAAACAACAGAGATGTTGTTTTTAGTAAAAGGTTTTTTCTCATAATCCGTTTTTATCGAGGTGGGCTAATATAGAGATTTTGGTGATACCTGAATAGCCTGATTAACTTGTTTTTAAAAATTACCTGAATGTCTAAACAAATTGTTACAAAACAGCTCGTATTCTTTATAATTTGATAACATTGTCTAACGCCAATCAATGCAGCCGTACAGCCATTAACAATATTAATTTAATAATGAGATTACAAGTTGCCCATAGTTTTGGGTATGATATACCGCAGAAGAACAAGGGTTGTATTTTTTTCGGAGATACTTGATAAGGATCATGATGGCGCCGTCCGGACGATGTACCAGCTTATCAGCCGTATTGATGCGGAGCGTTATGAGTTTTTGTTTATATGCGGCACTGGGCCCGATGAGCTTTGCGGTTTTGAATGCATAAAGGTGCCCGCCCTTACGGTGCCGGTTAACCGTAGTTACAAGCTTGCACTGCCCGGCCTGGTACAGAGCAGCCTGAAGGAAAAGCTTAAAATCTTTGATGCCGACGTAGTGCATATAGCCACACCATCATTTTTGGGTGAATTCGCGCTTAAATATGCCCGGCAGGAACAATTGCCGGTAATCACCATTTATCATACACACTTTATATCATACATCGATTATTATTTTAAACAAGCCCCTTTCCTGATCGATTTTATACGATCACGTGTTACAGAAAGCCAGCGCAACTTTTACAACGGTTGCGACATGATCTATATGCCGTCAGAAGGGATAAGCAAGTGGCTTACTGACATTGGTGTAAGGGCAGATAAAATGAAAAGCTGGAAACGCGGAATAGATACCAGCCTTTTTTCGCCTGCCAAAAATGATGCTGAACTGATGCGCAACATCACGGGTGATAACGCCCCGGTAATACTGTTTGCCAGCCGCCTGGTTTGGGAAAAGAACCTGGAAACGTTGTTTAACATTTATGATGGCTTAAAGGCTACCCATGTACCGTTTAACCTGGTTGTTGCGGGCGATGGTAAAGAGAAAGCGATATGTGAAGAGCGCATGCCCGATGCCTTTTTTACCGGCCGGGTAGATCATGAAACACTTTCAGCCTTATATGCATCCGCTGATGTTTTTGTATTTCCTTCGGTTTCCGAAGCTTATGGTAATGTTGTGCTCGAGGCAATGGCATCGGGGCTGCCGTGCGTTATTGCGGATGGCGGTGGCTCGGCTGATTTTATTGAACAGAGCATTAATGGATTTAAATGCAACCCATATGATGCCGCGGCTTATATAAGCAAAATTATGCTGTTGCTGAATGATGATAAACTGCGCCGGGATATTATACAGGCCGGTTTACAATACAGCTGTGCATTTGATTGGGATGAACTTGCCGGCATATATTTTAATGATATTAACCAACTGGCCGGGCAAACCCAGGGTCAACTGCTGCCCGCCGAATGAAATACCTGAAGTTTTTATTAATAATTATTGTACTCATCTGCGCCTGGTTTTTTCTTCGCCATGCCGATCTTGATAGCGTAGGCCGGTCATTGCAGCGGGTAGGTTTGCATTTTATATGGTTATTAATTGCCAGCGCGTGCTCCTACACATGCGGTACCATTGCCTGGCGGTATTGCATGGGTGCTGAAGGTCGCCCGGTTAAGCTTTTCCATCTGTTTTGGGTGCGGCATGTGGGCGAAACGGTGGGTATCATTAATCCGGCAAGCATAGTTGCGGGCGAGGCGCTCAAGGTTTACCTGCTTCGCAATTATGCGATTGAAAAGCAGGTAGTGATCACCTCTGTATTGTTATCGCGCGTGCTGATGATGGCTACGCATTTATTATCGCTATTGTTGATAACCATACTGTCTTTCGCAGTTATTCCGGCGCTGCATTTTTCGTTTAAGGTTACAGGGATAGCGCTCTGCGTAGCGGGTGCGATAGTGTTGTTTATTTACTTGCTCATATTATTTCTCAAACAACTCCGAAAAACCCGCTTAGGCAACTGGCTGGCAGTGCGTACCCAAAAGTTAAGGGCTAAGGTTGCAGAAGCTAATTCCGCCTTAGGTACATTTTATCATACCAACAAAAAGGATTTGCTGATGGCCTGCGGTTTTTTTATGCTGCACTGGGCATTAGGTTCGCTCGAACTTTACATCATATTGCACCTGCTGGGTACCGGTGCTGGGTTTATACCGGCCATGTTTGTTGACATGAGTGTGATCGTATTTAAATCGGCAGGGGCATTTATACCGGCGCAGATAGGGGTGGAAGAGTACGGAAATAAACTGATGCTTGCCGCCATTGGCCTCACTGCTACCGAAACATGGGTTACTGCTTCATTACTGCGCCGCGCCCGCCAGCTATTCTGGATAGTGCTGGGGCTGGTGGCTTACTTTTTTATAGACGGGAAACAAACTATTACATCTTATAAAAATGGAAATCCTGTTTGTGAGTCATAAACATCCGCCTGCTACAGGCGGAATGGAAAAACAAAGCTACGAACTGGTGCGGGGCATGAGAAAGCATACCCGTGTGCACACTATTATTTACAAAACAGGCACAAGTAAACTGCGTTTTTTTATGTCGCTTAACCGGCGCATTGTGGCCATGTGCCGCAAATATCCGGAGATCAGTATTATACATTATAATGATGGATTGATGGCGGCGATATGCATGCGCCATAAAGGCTATGAGCATTTAAAGCGTACCGTAACTTTGCATGGGCTGGATGTAGTATTCCCCAATCACACTTACCGCCGCACGGTGCTGCCCGAATATAAAAAGTTCGAAAAGGTTTTTGCCGTAAGCAATGCCACGGCCGAGGCCTGCCAGCGGTATGGTATCCCTGCCGATAAGCTAAAAGTGATAAGCAACGGCGTAGACGCCTCCATTGCCGACTGCCAGCCTAACCCAAACAAGTTAAAGGATATAGGTAAACAGTACGGTATCGATCTCACCAATAAAAAAATACTGGTATGTATGGGGCGTGCAGTAAAGCGCAAAGGCTTTGCCTGGCTGCTAAAACACGTGCTGCCGGCGCTGAGTGACGATTTTCTACTGCTCATGATTGGCCCGTTCAAGCCACGGGCGCCGCTGGCCGATAAGGTGATACGCTCGTTGCCGCCTAAAATGCGTAGGCAGGTAACCTCGTTTTTAGGTTGGCCTACGGATGAAGAAGAGATTCGCCGCCTGCTGCAGCGTGCCGGGGCGACTGAGCGGGTGAAACACCTTGGCCGTATGCCTTTTGAGGATATATTGCAATTATTAATGGCCGCCGAAGCGTTTATTATGCCCAACATCCCGGTTAGTGGCGATCTGGAAGGATTTGGCCTGGTATGTCTTGAAGCCTGCCTGTGCGGAACAAAAGTTTTTGCCTCGAATATTGAAGGAATTAAAGATGTAATAACCAATGGGCGAAATGGCTACCTGCTGCCTGCTGCCGATAAGGCTGCCTGGATAAACGCGCTTAACCGCCTTGCAGATGGGCGATCAGCCTATACTTTACAACCACAAGAGATAAAAGCATACACGATGCAGCACTTCAGTTGGGACAAGATGGTAAAGGAATACCTGGATTGTTTTGAAGAAATTACAAAGACGCAACCCGAGGCTTGCCTGCAAGATTAATTTTTTCATGAACTAAGGTGTTGTTGACAAGGAATTTGCGCAGCGTTGTTAGTTCATCCGTGTTAATCAGGTCAACACCGCAGTTTAGCAGTTGTTTCCATACGCTTTCCTTTTCAGGAGAGGCCCACAGACGTACTTTTTTGCCCATACTGTGAGCCTTGGTTACATAGCTGCATAACCGTTTGCGCTCTTTTTCGGGCATGTTGCCGTTGCCATCCCAGTTTAATAGCGAGCTATATTTGCAGCTGGCCATCTGGTAAACGTTGGCATTGCATTTATCTTTGCCTACATCCCGTAAATCCTCATCAATAAACGCCAGGCGCTGCCTTTCGTTTTTAATGGAGCGGTATGGTTTATTGCCCGATAGCACAATGGTAACCTGCCGCTGATGTACTTTTCCATTTTCATAGCTGGAGAGGATGGAGCTGTATTTGTTGAGCAAGGGCTTAAGCGCGCGGTAGGTATCGTCGGCACCGGTCTTGATGTCGATCATCAGCGTTATCGGCGTATCGTATCCCTCAAATATATTGCCTTGCTTTTTAACACGTTCGGCAAGTGGTTTCAGATACAAATTTTCCAGCGTGCGTTTGCCCTGAAAAAACGGGAAGAAATGCGCCACCACCATTTCGCCGTTTATATAAAATATATCAGCTTCTATATGGGTATACCCGTTATCAAGAGCGTCAAACAAGGGGCGTTTGTGCCAGTAATCATTATGAGCGAAACCGTTTTGGAGGGGAGCGTTTTGCGCGCGGACGAGGAGTGGGCCGCAAATGAGGATGATTAACGAGGCGGTTTTAAGGAATTTTACTGTCAATTTTGCCGTTCGCATATTAAGTTAAATTTCTTAATTCAAAGCTACTTACCGGCAGTTTGCAAATGATAAAATCAAGGTTAAATAAACTCTAAATCAGCCATTTTAATATTAATTTTTTGTAATTATCCAAATTCCAACCGTCAACCGCTTGTAGAACTTATTTTACAAGTTGATGTTAATAGCTTTATTTGTATCATGCTTAGACAACTTGCCAGCAAACCGGAGAATGATTTTGAGTGGATAGATATTTACGAGCCGCAGCACGAGGAAATTCATGCTACGGCCGAAAAGTACGGCCTGCACGAAGAACTGCTGGACGATAGCTTACAGCCTGACCACCTGCCCAAGTACGAGCAGATGGAAAATTATGCTTTCATTATCTTCAGGATACATACGGATAACCGAGCCACTGAAGCTGATACCGTGCAGCAGCTTACCCATAAAGTAGCCATTTTTTATGCTAAGGACTTTATTGTTACCATTCACCGCAAACCGCATAAGCTGATAGAGGTACTGGGCGATCAGGTTAAACAGGGCAAATGCAGCAGCACTTTCCATTTGCTGAATAATATTATTAAGGCTTGTTTGATGACTTATGACGAACCATCAAACCACCTGGCACGAAGCCTGGAATATTACGAGGAACAGATTTTTTTGCGTACCCGCAAAGCGCCATTATTAAAAGGCATGTACTTTTTAAAACGTAAGGCCGACCTGGTGAGGCGTATGCTTATGCTATCGTACGATATTATTGATACCATTGATGCGGAGGACGGCGATGTAAGTACGCGCGATACCCGCGATATGTATGTACGCCTGCAAAATATTTACGATGCCTTATCTGAAAATATAAACCACTTGCTTAACCTGTACTTCAACGTATCGGCGCAGCGTACTAATGATACCGTGCGCGTATTAACGGTGTTTTCGGTGTTTTTTATGCCGCTAACGTTTATTGTGGGTATATATGGTATGAACTTCGATTTTATGCCCGAACTGCGCGCGCATTACGGCTACCCGATTGTACTGGGCGTTATGGTAATTATTACCCTGCTTATATATTTCTGGTTCAGGCGGAAGGGTTGGCTGTAAGTTAACCCGACAGAACTCAACGGTTCAATAACAATTCCGGGTTTTTTGAACAAACGAAAACAGGCCTGGCGTTAGCGATTGAGTGATCATCGATAAACATGCGTTTGTGCAATTTTACTTCAACCTTTCTAAAACACCTCTGCGCTTTACAATGTTCTTATAATCCCACTGTATATCGCGCGCTTTGCTGAGCCAGCGTTGCAGCGCTTCGGTATCAATTTGTGATGCCGATGTGTACCGCGCTTCAGCGGCTTTAAATTTGCCTTCGCTTTGCAAACCGGCTTCCTCAAATGTTTGTCCGCTCCAAAACAGCAGCCGTACACCGCCTTTCAGCTTGCTGTAACCTACCACAGGATTGCCATCCAAAAACCAAACAGGATGCGCATGCCAGATCTTTGATTCGGCTTCGGGCAAATTATCCGAGATGGTATTAGCCAGCAAGTTGCACAAATCACGGTCAGCAGGTGCCTGCAGGTTGTTATAATCCTGTATTTGTTGCGGAATAGCCATTTGCTTTTCAGGTTTAACGAGATAGTAAATCTACCCATGACACCAATAAAAAGCAAATGGCCTGTTTTATATGTGTTTATTGCAGGTCATCATCCGGCAGGTGGTCATCATCATCTTCGTCTATCTCATCCCAATCATTATCCCGGCGGATGCGGCTGATCTCATTTTCCGACTCGATCAGGTCGTCAAATTGTTCATCTTCTTCATCATCCCAATCGCCCTCATAATTGTCGTTACCGCCGGGGGTGAGTATCATGGTGTTGATGATAATGCCGGTAACCGGCTTCTGGCTATTTTTTACGGTTGTTTGTGTTTGCATGGTTTAAAATACTATAACACAAACATGCAAAATTGGCTCAAGATTTTTTACAGTACTTCGATGCCTTTAATTTCTTTTACTTTGTAATAACCTTTGGCTGCGGGCACGTACGCTTCAACCTCTTCGGATGTAATGATTATTTTTTTGCCTGTGAATTTCGCAGCCGCGCCGGTCATGAATTTTTCAGACCCCGGGAATTGCCTCAACCATAAAAATGATTGCTCACCACTGGCGGTTGATATTACGATGTAATTAAAGCCTTTAACATCAATTCGTTTAAATGTACCCGCTGTGGTCTTTAAACCGGTTTCCTGATTTAATTGCTGGCCGGCCATGATGGTTGATATCCTGATAAAACCCGGACATTTTTGCTTCATCATGTTAATGCCGATTGATTGTCCTAACTTATTCATAGCCTGTTGATCAGAAGGGTCAACACCTCTTTCAGCTGCTATTTCCATCATTTGATCTGCATGCGATGCAAAGGCCGTCATAAATAGCTCGGTAGCTTGTTGCTTTGTTTTAACATTGCTTAAATCCAGTTTGTTGAGCTTATCGCATAACGAGTCGATGAGTTTTTGCTCGGTGGGCGTAACTGCCGATGTAGTGGTTTGAGCAGAGGCGGTAAATACTAAGGCCGATAAAATCAGCAGCAGGGGTAAAATTTTTTTCATTCAATTAAAAGTTCAGGTTGTAAATTCCTTGTGTGCCGCAAATATATAACAAGCAGCTTAAACTAATATTAACTTATTGAATATTTGAACAATTGAAAAAAACTTATTACTTTTGCAGCCCCGTTAATAGCGGGTAAATAACAAATTAACAAACAAATGCAACAGTACGAAACCGTAGTAATTCTTACCCCGTTGCTGTCAGAAGAAGTAGCGAAAGAGGCGATTGCCAAATTCACTAAGATCTTAATCGACGGCGGAGCCGAAATTGTCCAGGAGGATAATTGGGGTTTGAAAAAATTAGCGTACCCTATTCAAAAGAAAACAACAGGGTATTATCACTTAACTGAATACAAGGCTCCGGGTGATTTAATCAACAAATTGGAAATTGAATTCAGACGTGATGAGCGCGTTATGCGTTTTCTGACGATTGCATTGGACAAACACGCCATTGCTTACAACGAGAAGAAACGTAGCGGTGCTTTCAACCAAAAGAAAACTAAAACAGAGGAGGCAGCAGGCTAATGGCAAACGATCAGATTAAATACGTTACCGCTCCGAAAGTGGAGGATAACCGTAAAAAATACTGCCGTTTTAAAAAGAACGGTATCAAGTATATCGATTACAAGGATGCTAACTTCCTTTTAAAATTTGTTAACGATCAGGGTAAAGTATTACCTCGCCGTTTAACAGGTACTTCATTAAAGTTTCAGCGTAAAGTAGCCCAGGCTGTAAAGCGTGCGCGCCACATCGGTTTGTTACCTTACGTTACAGATTCACTTAAATAATCAGGAGGTAAGAAGTAATGGAACTTATTTTAAAACAAGATGTAAAAAACCTTGGCGATAAAGACGACGTAGTGAGCGTTAAGCCGGGTTATGGCCGTAACTACCTTATCCCAAAGGGTTATGCTATATTAGCAACTGTATCTGCACGTAAGGTTTTAGCTGAAAACCTGAAACAAGCGCAGTTCAAACAAGAAAAAATCCGCAAAGATGCTGACGCGATTGCTGCAAGGTTGGAAAGTGTAAAACTTACCATCGGCGCTAAAGCCGGCGAAACCGGAAAAATTTTCGGTGCCATCAACACTATCCAGATTGCTGATGCATTGAAAAAAGAAGGCTTCGAGGTTGACCGTCGTCGTATCACTTTCGATCAGGAACCAAAAGTAATTGGCGAATATGTAGCCAACGTTAACCTGCACAAAGAGGTTAAGGTAAAAGTTCCTTTCGAGGTAGTAGCTGAATAACGTAACTTCGGAATTCGGAATTTCGATTTCGGATTTTGATAACTGATATTAGCGTAGACAAATGAACTACATTTCGAGATCGAAAATTCGAACTTCGAAATAAAAATAAAAGGGTGTTTGGTATTGTACCGGGCACCCTTTGTTTTGTAATTTGCTTTTTTTATGAAGCGTAAAGGGATAGTTAAAAATAGTATAGTAAGGCTTTTATTACGGATAGTTAAGCTGGCCCTGATATTTTTTGTTGGCGCGAGCTTGTTTGGCGTGTTGTTATTCAGATTCATCAATCCGCCTTTTACCTGGCTGATGATTGAGCGCGGCTTTGAGCGCAAAGCCGCAGGCAAGGATTGGAAGATAGACAAGGACTGGAAGGATGTTGACGAAATATCCAACAATATGAAGCGCGCCGCCGTGGCTGCCGAGGATCAATTATTTTTGGAGCATCACGGGTTTGATTTTCATGCCATAGAAAAAGCTATTAATAAAAACATGCACAGCAAAAAGCTGATGGGTGGAAGTACCATAACCCAGCAAACCGCTAAGAATGTGTTTTTATGGCAAGGCAGGTCGTTATTGCGTAAAGGGCTCGAGGCCTGGTTTACCATACTTATTGAGGCCTTTTGGAGTAAAGAACGCATTATGGAGGTTTACCTCAACGTAATTGAAATGGGCGACGGTATTTATGGTGCCGAAGCCGCCGCGCAGGCTTACTTTAACAAACCGGCATCAAAACTTACGCAAAGGCAGGCAGCGGCTATAGCTTCTATTTTTCCGAGTCCGCTAAAATGGTCGGCCACTAAACCAAGCAGGTATGTAAGGCACCGCCAGTTTTTAATACGTAAAAATATGCGCAGGCTGGGGCCTTTGAGTTTTTAAGCAGTAAGTACCTGCTTAAACTCATTGATAGCCTTGTTACGCGCTATAATATACAAGCCATGTATAAACAACCTAAAAGCCACGGCCCCGAATATCAACAGCGCGAATGGCAATGGCGAAAACACATAGGTTGCCTTTAACAGATCAGGCAGTACAGCTACAGCGCTTATTACCACCATCCATATAACTACCAGCCATATAAATATGCGTTGGGTGCGGGTTTCAATATCAATATGGGTATTGTTTTTGCCGTTGCCGCGGCTTAGTTTACCACGCAGGGTGCAGGCCACGCCAATGGCTGACGATGACATAATGTAAAACTCATCTGTTTCAACAGTACCGATAAACGTTTTGTCTGTTTTTTCAGATGTCAGCCGATCTTTAATAAGGGTATTCTTGCTGATCCTTTGCCTTACATCAGTAACTGACAGGTTTGATGTAAAGTGAAACGTATTTCGTCCGAATGCCATGTGTAAAAAGTACCCTATTTTTGGTATTTCCAGTTGCGTTGCTTGCCTTCGCTTATCCATTCCATAGCCTGTTCAAGGCGCTTTTGCAGGGTGGCTTCGGTTTTGGCTTCGGTAAACCAGGAGATATATTCCTTTTTTGACGACGGGCTGAATTTTTCAAACACGGCCATAGCCTGCGGATTTTGCGTAAGTAGTTGCATAAAATAAGCAGGCGTTTCAACCGGGGCAGAAGTTTTGGATATTACAGGCTTTTTAACCGTGGGTTTCTTTTCCTCCTGCTCCTGCGCGTTAATGGCAACCATTTCGGCAATATATTCAATCAGTATCTCATCGGCTGGAAGATCGGCCAGACGCGTGATCTTGCCAAAGCTGCCTGCGCCGCTGCCCTCTTCTTCGTGCAATACCTTATGAGGGTCGCTCAACCGGCTGCTTTTCCAAAAGCCAAAGGCGCAGTGGTTTTTAAATGCGGCTATATAACAAACGGGGCCGTTGCATTCAAAAAATGGCATACTCCACTTGGTGGTTTCTGCAATTTCAGGTACCGTACGATGTGCCAGATCGCGTAGGTGCATCAATATGGGTTTTGCAAAATCGGCAGCCTTATCAATATAGGCATCTATACGGGGATCGTAGGTTGGCATGGAAGTGTGGTGATTGGATTTAGTTAGAGATTAGTTGAACATTATGCAAGTTACTAATCACTATTTAAAATTCACAAATGCCATTCACCATTCACCAATCAACCAAATACCCGCGCATGCCAGCTATCTTTAAACGGCACTTCCCATTTGGTGTTAAGTTCAGCTACGTTTTGGGCGAGGTTATTAAAAACTATCGTATCGGTGGTAATATCACCTTGTTTAATCAGTTCCTCAAACTCATTCCGGTTGGCCGAAAGTATTTCACCGCCGCTGCGGTAAGCCATATTAAAGCGGTCGAACAGATTGATGTTATACTGCCGCTCAAGCTGCTGCATAAAACGTACCGATTTATCAATGGAGCAGCCGCTGGCGCCCGCCGCTTCTTCGTCAACAATCAATATTAAAAACCGGTTATAACGCACCTCAGCCGTAGCTTTCAGTTGGTTGTTATGCGCCGTCCAGATGTTGGTAAATTCTGTTAAACTTTTTTGAATATCAATCGTTTCAGCATCAGATAATTGCCTGTTCGACTGGTATATCCACACTCTTGAATGTTCAGGAAACTGCATGTGCAAAGTTATTAATTTGTTAATTTAGATACCGGATTTTGTTGTCATGTTAAAACCACATCTGCCCGGCGCGGTAAAGTATATTGTAACAGGCGTTTTGCTGCTGGCCAGCACAGTTAATTACGGTTTTGATCCGGATGTTTCTGAGCTCAAAATGCTTGGCTGGGGCAACAAGTGCCTTACACAATGTTTTGATGCTGACGCTACCGGAAAGCTGAAGAAGTGGGAGCTTACCCTTAACGCTAACGCGTTCATCCGCTTACGCCGAACCTATCAAAACGGTAAACTCGAATACTTCTCTTTTCAATTGCAGCGCCTGGATGATATGGATTACCTTGGGACGGTAAACGCCGGCACAATAAAGCTGCGCACCACAGACGCCGATATTATTGTACAAACGTATAATGACCGTAAAGGCGGGGATGTTGACAGCATGGCATCTGTATTATCAATCCCTGTGAAAAATATGGAACCCGAGAAGCTGGACAGCCTGCGCAACGTTTTGCTTTATTTTAAGAACCGGAATATGTAAGTACTTACGTAAGTGGTAACTCAAAACTGAAGGTAGTACCCTCACCAACTTCACTATTAACCCAGATGCGGCCCTTATGGTAACGCAGTATCTCAGCGCATAAGTAAAGACCAATCCCAAAGCCGGCGATAGTTTTGGTATGCGGACTGCTTACCCGGTAAAAGCGGTCAAAAAGGCGCTCCATATCGGCAGGCTTAATACCGATACCTTTGTCCTTAACCGATACCAATACGGTATTGTCCTGCAGTTTACAGTTAATTGAGATATTGCTGCCCCGCGGCGAATATTTGGTAGCGTTGCTAATTAGGTTATTAAGTACCTGGCCTATCTTTTCGCGATCAGCCTTAATGCTTACCTGGCAATCGTGTTCTAATACTATATGATGCGAGTCAAGTGTAATAGCGGCTTCTTCAATGGCCTCTTTAATTAAATTATTGAGGTTGAATTCTTCAATGTCGAGATTTATTTTGCCCGACTCCAGCCTCGCCACGTCAAGAAAGCCCTTAATAAGCGTATTCATCTTATTTACCTGCAGCAATGATTTATCGAGGGCGCCGGCGGTAAAGTTATCATTGTTTTTAACCGCCCGGGCTTGCAATACTTGCGTATAGGCTTTAAGTGAGGTGAGCGGCGTTTTCAGCTCATGGCTAACCATCGCAATGAAGTCGTTTTTGCGCTGCTCGTCCTCTTTTTTATCGGTAATATCAATCACAATGCCCATAAAACGCTGCGGGATATCGTGCTCGTCAAAAAACACCTTGCCTTTGGCGCCTACCCATCTTGTTTTTCCGTCCTCAAAGCCAATAGTGCGGTATTCCACATCATAGTTGCCGTTGCTGGCCGATCTGTTGTACGAGTGCTTAATAACTTCCTTTACCCGCTCGCGATCGTCGGGGTGCAGGCCCGCCAAAAAATGATCGTCATAAGTAACGGTATCATTATGGGATATACCGAACAATGCCCTGCACCGGCTATCCCAGTCAAGCGTGTTGTTAACAATATCCACATCAAAAGTTCCCAACTGGGCTGCTTCCGCCGCTAGCCGGCTCCGTTCCTGTTCATGAAGCATTCGCCGCCTGGAGTGAACCCTTTCCGTAATGTCACTCACGGTTACCAATATGGCTTCAACATTTCCGCCGGCATCAAACAACGGGTCGTAACTAAAATCGAGGTGATACTTCACAATGGTACCGTCAGGCATACCTACATCTGCCGTGGTTTCGTCCATCCCAAAAGGCTGCCCCGTGTCAAATACCTGCTGGAGCATATCCGGAAAAGGCTGGCCTATCAGTTCAGGGAATATTTCAAGCAGGCGTTTGCCTTTAACCTGGTCAATATTCCGGTTCCATATGGTTAAAACGTTCTGGTTGGCAATTTCGATGATCAGTTCCCTGCCTTTCAAAATGGTCATCCCTATTGGCGAGGTCATCACCATGCGGTTAAGGCGGTGCTCACTTTTTTCTATCTCCCTGCGCGCGTTAATTTGCTCGGTAACCTCGGTAGCAACTACCATTACGCTCATGGTATTGCCGCTGCCATCCTTTAAAGGATGATATACAAAGTTAAAATAGCCATGTTCCAGCTTTCCGTTGCGCACTAATGACGCCCTGGTTTCGCTGCCATAAAAGGGTATACCACTGGTGTAAACGTCATCCAGCAACTGTAAAAACGGTTGCCCCTCAAGTTCAGGCAACGCTATGTTTAGTGGCTTATCAATTACGCTATCGTCCTTGCCCCAAATTTCGAGTATGTAAGCGTTAGCCGTATCAATTATCAGGTCGCGGCCGTCAAGTACGGCAATGGCCACGGGCGCCTGTTGTACCATGCCCCTAAACCAGGCTTCATTTTCTGTGAGGGTTTGATTTAAAAGTTGCAGGTTATCGTATGATTCCTTTAACTCTTCGTTGGTGGCAAGTAACTCCTCGTTTGACGCAGAGAGCTCCTCATTTATAGCGGCGAGTTCATCCGTTAGCTCTTTTTCACGTTGTTGCGCGGCGCTCATTTGCTGCGCGTGCAAAACGTCGTCCGTTACGTCAAACGCGGTATGCAAAATGCACTGCATTTCACCGGTGGGATGTTTAATGGCGCGATATTCAAAATCGAAATAAAAAGTATTCAGGTCTCCGTCAACCAGCAGTTCGGCGCGGGCGCCGTTATCTACATATGTGTTGCCGGTTAGCCAAACATCACGTAAAATATCTAAAAATGGCTGGCCGCGTAGTTCGGGGACGGCATCAGCGAGTTTTTGGCCTATCACACCGCGGTCTTTACCCCAAAAGCTGATCATGGCGTCGTTAGCAAATTCAATTACTGCATTTTGAGTAGTGTAAATTGCTGTAGCGTTTCGTGATAAGCAGAGTACATCCAGCAGCTGTTGGCTGTTCATTGGTGAATAATGATTGAGGGGCTAATATATAAAAATTGAACAGCTTGCCGGCGTTGTGCTGTTTAAAATAATCAGGCGGTAAACTTGTTAACCAGGCTGATCAGCTCGTTCACATCAAACGGTTTCATCAGGAATGCGTCGGCCATGCCGGCCTCGGCAATTTGTTTAACGTTACTAACCGCCGATATAATAATTACGGGTATATGGCTTGTTGCCGGGTTGCTTTTAAGCTCCTTGCTAAGCTGTTGCCCGTTGGCATCACTTTTCCATTCGGTAAGCCAGTTATCAAGCAAAATAATGTCGGGCTTTTCAGTATCTACTGATTTCAGCAGTTTTGAACTTTCAGAAGAACGCACCTCAAAGCCTTCTTCTTCAAGCACGTAAACAATAGTTTCGCGAATGTCGCGGTCGTCCTCAATCACAAATACCTTTTTAGCCATGGTTTAGAGCAGTAAATACCTCAATTAATTTACAGGCTCACGTGGCCTGCTATTGTTTAATTACTGCTTATAACAATTGATACAGGTCTTTTTGTTTTAGGTTGCGATACAAAAAACAGCGATTAACTGAAATAACAGTTGCGGCAGCGTGGTTCGTAATGGTCGGTTTCGCCGAGCATAATTTTTTCTTCGTTGGGCGCCAGCCGGTAGGAGAATGATGCGGGGTTGCCGCACTTAACACAAACAGCATGCAGTTTGGTGACAGACTCGGCAACGGCCATCATTGCAGGTATCGGGCCAAAGGGGCGGCCTTTAAAATCCATATCAAGCCCGGCAACAATAACCCTTACACCTTTGTTGGCCAGTGTGTTGCAAACCTCAACCAGGTCGGCGTCAAAAAACTGGGCTTCATCAATAGCTACCACCTGCTCGTTATTGTAAAACAGCAATATGGAAGCTGAATTATCGATAGATACGCATGGGAAACTTTGCATGTTGTGCGATACGACGGCGTTTTCATCATACCGGGTATCAGTTTTAGGTTTAAATATCTGCACGCTTAGTTTGGCTATGCGAGCGCGGTTTAAACGGCGCATCAGCTCCTCGGTTTTGCCCGAAAACATTGACCCGCAGATTACCTCGATACTTCCGCCTTTTTCGTTTGTGCGCTTGAAAATTTCCTCGTTAAACACGCTTTTTGACCGTTAATTTGGAAACTAATATCAGTATTTAATGTTATTTTTGATAGATAATATTATAACAAGCTATGAAGCAACAGGATGTATTTAACAAGATAGGCGCCATATTAAACGAACTTACTGAACAATATGATTACCTGAAAAAAGATACATCACAACTTAATGAGCTTGAACTGGAACTGTTTGTGGCCAATGCCCATTTTTTAATGGACCATGCCGATATACTCCGCAAAATTAACGCGCAGACAACCATTATAACACATACCCCTGCCTTGCCGCAACCGGAGCCCGTTAAAGTAAAAATTGAACATGTGGTTGAAGTGCCGCTTCCTGATTTTGTTGAACCGGATACGCAGGGGCAGCAGGAAGAAGAGCCTGTTAAAGCAGATGTACAGCCTGAAGCGCCGGCTATAGCAGATACGCCGGCGGAACCGGAAGAAGTTGCTGAGCCGGTTTTTGAAGATAAGCCTGAACCTGCGCAACCCGTTTTTGAACGCCCGTTGATTGAAAAACCGGCAGAAGTGCACGAGCAAAAGTTTTTTGAGCCAGTGGTGCAACAGCTACGCCCGGTGGTTACTAACGAGTTGAAAGATACTCCTAAAGCGGTTGAATATGTAGAGGAGGAAGAAGGGACCCAATCCGACGACCATACAACGATAGATGCGGACGGTACCATACGCCACGAACTGGTGATTGATGATGCCGATAACTGGGAAGATGAAGAACAAGCAATAGAAGAGCCGGAACTGTTTGAGGAAGATGAAGTGATTGAAGTAGAAGCAGATAAGCCTGAACCCGAGCCTGAAGAACCTGCTTACATTGCTGAACTGCCTACAGAGCCTGTTACCGTTGAACTGGCACCTTTAAAAACCGTTAAAGAGGAGTTGCCACCCGTTGTGATAGCGCAAACCATTGCGGTTGACGATAAAAAGGACGAACAGGTATTCACCATAAACCAGCGTATATCAGTACAAATGGCGGATAAGGGTACATCGACTGCTCCGCCAATCAGCGACCTGAAATCGGCCATTACATTGAATGATAAATTGCTTTACGTGCAGGATCTATTTAACGGCTATAGCCTGGCTTACAGCGAAGCTATTGATATACTGAACCGCTTTAACAGCTTTGCCGAGGCCGAGCGCTTTTTAACAGCCAACTACGTAACCAAAAATAACTGGCAAAGCAAATCCGCCACCGCCGAAAAGTTTTATAACCTGCTTAAAAGACGGTACGCGTAAATACAAAAACAAACTAAACCTACACATTAAACAAATGAAAAAAATTGCATTATTTCTCTTCGGAATTATTACTGTTGTATTGATCGGTTGCAGCGGCTCGGAAGATTACCGAGGCGACTGGAAGGGAATGACACCCGGTGGCGAAAAGGTACAGATTACTTTTGAAGCCAAAAAGTTTACCATTAAGGATAGTACACAAAAAGCTAAAACATACGAATACACCCAAAACTCCGTAAGCATAAAAAACGGCGTTAAAACTTATGGTATAAAGCTTGGCGACGGCCGCGGTTACCGCGTTCATTTCCCCGCGTCAGGTAATGAAAGTATCGGGTTAATTTTAGCCGAAAGCGGAACAATCCTGTACTCCATAAGCCGCAAGGACTATATCAAGATTGACGATATCTACAGCTTGAAGTAAGTTTTATGCCGTTCCCGGTTGACGTAATTTATGATCGGCGTTTAAAGTCAATAGTTACTGACGATAATGCGGAAAGTATATTGAGTTACATCAGGAAAAGCATTCTCGAAGATAAAGCGGATAACGTTTCTGTAGACGGTATGACGGTCATATACAGCGGGTCAGCTTCTAACTGGAGAGGATCGCTGTATGGCGGTATTGACGGGGGCAAATTCAGCTTAATTTATAGAGACGATGCTTGGTATCTGATTTACCACATCGGCTTACGGCAACTTTTTATCTTTTCTTCATTATTTTCGTTATGCGCGGCCGGGTTTATGTTTTTTAATAATGGGCCTTGGTGGGTTGGTATCATCGCATTTTTATGGTTAGGTGGCTTTAATTGGGTTATCAGTTATTTACGGCATGGATTTGTTGCGACAGATATTGCCGCCGGAATTGACAAGTTGATTTCCGGCGAACCAGATGAGCCTGAATCCGAAGTTGAAGATAAAATGACCGGCAAGCTCAAAAGCTGGTTTTAGTAAACAGCTGATTTAATAAGTATATCCCGTCCTGTTTGAATCCAGCTTAAGCAAAATAAACAGCAGCGCGGTAAAACTTATTAAGGATGATCCGCCGTAACTTATAAAGGGGAGCGGTATGCCGATAACCGGCATTAACCCGATGGTCATGGCGATATTGATAAGCACGTGGAAGAAGATGATCGACGCTACGCCGTAGCCGTAAATGCGCGAGAAGGCCATGTGCTGCCGCTCGGCGATGTGTATAACCCGCAACAGCAGGAACAGGTATAGCCCGATAACTATCAATGAACCCACAAAGCCCCATTCCTCGCCAACAGTACAAAAAATAAAGTCAGTACTTTGCTCGGGCACAAAAGAGTATTTGGTTTGCGTACCCTTCAGATAGCCTTTACCCCACAACTGTCCGGAACCGATGGCTATTTTTGATTGGGCAACATTATAGCCCGCTCCGCGCGGATCAAAGGTTATACCCAGCAATTCGTCGATACGGGCACGCTGGTGATCCTGCAATACATTGGTGTAAAGCGGTTTTACAGCTAATACGAAACCCAGCGAGCCGATTATCCATACCAACAGACCGAAAATAAACTTACGGTTGCGCAGGTTGAAGAATACCAGCAATGCCCCGATAATGGCTATAGCAGCCACCAGCAGCCATTGGCTAACCAATAACGACAGGATGAACAATGTTGCCGTTAAGGCGATGATGATTAAAAAGTACGGCGACAAGCCTTCTCGATACAACACAAATATCAATGAGCAAAATACCAGTGTCGAACCCGTATCCGGCTGCAGCATAATCAGGGCCATGGGGAGCAAGATGATGCCTGCTGATATAAAGAATGATTCGGTATCGGTAATTTTAATATTAGTACCGCTTAGATATTTGGCCAACAACAAAACGGTTGCCAGTTTAGCGAACTCTGACGGCTGGAGCCTGAACCCTCCGCCAAGCGGAATCCACGCCTGGTTACCGCCCACATTACGGCCAATAACCAATACCAGTATAAGCAGCAATACCGTTACAATATAGATAGGTGGTGCCAACGCGCTGAAAAAGCGATAATCAAGCAGCAAAATAATCATGGCCACTACCAGCGATACCATGATGAAGATGAACTGCTTACCATAGTTTGTATCGGTATCAAAAAGGCTACGATTGGTTTCATCATAAACAGCCGCATGGATATTAAACCAGCCAATGGTGCACAGGCACAGGTAAATCAGTATGGTTACCCAATCAATATTACGGAAAAAGCCACGCTCGTTACTGCTCATCTTCTCTCCTTATCGCCTGGTTGGCATAGTAAACTGCCGGTGCTTGTTTTTTAGTTTTACGCTTAGCGGCTTTTAATACCGGTTGCGGTTTTTCGGCGCTGTCGGCTTTACCTTTTTTAAGGGTATCAACCTTAGCAGGCTTTGCCTCTTTTGCCTTACTGCCTTTTGGCGGAGGTAGCAGGTTAGCGTTCACAATGTATTCAACCTGGGCTTTTGGCTTGGTAATGGTATCGCGCAAATATTGTTCAACCATGTAGCTGGCAATAGGCGCCGCCCATGATGAACCGTAACCAGCGTTTTCAACCACCACGGCTATGGCTATCTTGGGCGTATCTCTTGGTGCAAAGGCAACAAATATAGAGTGGTTTTTACCGTGGGGGTTTTGTACCGTACCGGTTTTACCGCACATAATAATGCCCGGTATACGTGCCGCCGCGGCCGTGCCATGGTCAACCACCTGTTGCATGCCATCTATCACCGGCTCAAAGTATTGCTCGTCAACACCAACATAATTACGCTCCGTGTATTCTTTCTTGATCACGTCCTTATCGCCAATAGCTTTAATAAGATGCGGGCGATAGTAATAGCCCCGGTTAGCAATGGTACATTCAATATTTGCCAGCTGCAGGGGGGTAGCCAGTAATTCGCCCTGCCCGATTGCCAGCGATATAATAGAACTTGAACGCCAGCGGTTTTCGCCAAATATCTTATCGTAACGTTCGGGCGCCGGTACGTTACCCTTTTTTTCGTTAGGCAGATCGACGTTCAGCTTAACACCAAAACCGAACTTGTTAACCTTGGCCTTCCAGTCGATAAAGGTTTGGCGGGTACGTTTAGCGCCGTTACGGCTAATCAGCTTGTCGAACACGTTACAGAAATAGGTATTGCATGACATGGCAATAGCTTTACGCAGATCCGTAACGCCGTCAAAGTGCTCGCAACCCACCCGGTGGTTACCCGCCATATAATAATGCGGGCAAAAGAAGGTAGTCTGCGGGTTGATCATGCCTTCCTGCAAGGCGATCAAACCGTCCAAAGGTTTGAATGATGAACCCGGCGGATAGTAGGCCTGTATCGGGCGTATCAACAATGGATTATACGGATCCTGGTACATGCGCGCCATGTTGTTGCCGCGCTCGCGGCCTACCATCATGTTCGGGTCGTAGGTTGGGCTGCTCACAAACGCCAGTATCTCCCCGGTTGAGGGCTCGATGGCTACAATGCTGCCCACCTTATTGCGCATCAGCTTTTCACCAAGTTTTTGAATATCGATATCTAATGATGATATAAGCCTTTCGCCGGCTACGGCGGCGGTATCATAAGCGCCGTTGGCATATTTACCTTTTGGTACATTGCGCGAATCTACCATCTGGTTTTCAACACCACGCTGACCCCGCAGTACCTCTTCGTAAGCTTTTTCAACACCGGTTACGCCAATGTAATCGCCCAAACGATAGTAGCCGCCGGATTTTTCGATGTCCTTATCGCGCACCTCGCCGGTATAACCTAAAAATTGCGCAGCTACGGAATCCGGGTAACTGCGTACCGAGCGAAGTTGGCCGTAAAATCCGGGAAAATCGGAAAGTTTCTCCTGTAGCGACCGGTACAGCGAAACCGACATTTGTTTTTCAAACGTTGATGCCAGGTATAACGAATAGCTTTTTGCCTTGTTAAACCGTTTGTCAAAACCTTCTTTATCAATGCCTATCAGCTTACAAAACTCAAGCGTATCAAAAGGTTTTACCTGCTTGGGTATTACCATCAAATCGTAAACCGGTTCGTTTTGTACCAGTATGTGGCCATTACGGTCGAGGATTGGCCCCCGGGCAGGGAAAAGTATTTTTTTACGGATTACGTTATTATTGGCAAAGTAAAGGTAGCGGTCGTCAATAAGCTGAATATAAAATAAACGGCCAAGTAGTATAACCATAAAGGTTATAAATATCGCCGCTATAACATACCTGCGCTCAAAAAAACTATTGTTCATTTACGCCCTTTTCTTCCTGAAAAATAATAAACCCGTAATCAACATCAAAAATACTGTAAATACAGAACTCATTAAAAACCGGGTTAGTGTGTACTCCATCTCCGAGAGGCGAAATACTTCTAAATTAAACAGTAAAAAATGATGTACAAGCGTGAGTATTAACGAGTAGGTGAAAAACCACCTGAAGCCCATGCTGCTCAACGTAGGCTCAGGCTCGTTATCAAAGCCATCTTTTTGTACCGTTATGCTGATAAACAGCACACGTACAAATGCAATTAAAACCGTTGCCGCAGCATGCAACCCCGGTGTATCATAAAAAGCATCAATACTTAAACCCATTAAAAAAGCCAGCGGGAAAAGTATAATGTTTGGCGTTTCAAACGGCAGCAGCATTACAAACAGGATGTACGGGTAGGGTACAGACAGATCATAAACCGTAACGTTCTTCAATAAAAACGCCTGTATAAATACCAGCAATACAAAGCGCAAAAAATTGGCGAATAATACCCTACTCATCAGTTTTTTGTAGGGCCTCCAGTCCCTGCTGCTCCTGCGCAAATTTATTGTTGATCACATATACGTATTCTAATTTGCTAAAATCAACCGATAGTTTCACTTCCATATTCAGAAAAAAACCGCCTGTTTTTGGTTTGAGGTTGCTCACCCTGCCCAGCGGAATACCTATGGGGAAAAGTGAATGCTGATCGGTAACTACGGTATCGCCCAAATGTGGTTGCGCGCTGTTGGCAACATCATACAGCAAGCCCTTGTGCGGATCCATATCTTCAGCCCACATAAATGAGCCGCCCTCTTTGGAGTTGGCCAGCATCGCACTAATGCGGGTGTCCTTATGTAACAGCGAACGTATCACCGAAAAATGCGGCGATGCCTGCATAACAATACCTACCACGCCACCATCCGCAATTACACCCATACCTTTGGCAATGCCGTTAAGGCTGCCTTTATTTATAGTGATGTAATTCATGCGTTTGTTTACCGAGTTATTGATAACGCGGGCCTCAATGTAAGTGTATTGTTGCTTGTAAACCGTATCGTTTATTTTTTTGCGGCCGGCGGTATCTACATATAATGATGACATCAGCTGGTTACGCAGCAAGGCGTTTTGATGGGCCAGACTATCGTTTATCTCTTTAAGCTTCAGGTAATCATTCACGTTATTGATGTTTCGGTACAGGTTGCCCGTAACCTCATTACTTGTGTTAATGAATGATGCCCGCTGAAAGTTATTGTAATTGATGAAAATAAACAGTGCAATACCCTCAAATATCAGGAACAGGAAAAATGCGCTATACTTAGTGATAAATATCAGCAGGTTACGCATGTGGTGAGTGGTGAGTAGTGAATGATGAAAAATAGAAGGCGAATGGTAAACAACTCACTGCTCACCATTCGCCGCTCACTAAATTATTGCATTAAAAACTTAAAGTTGCCTATGTTTTTAAGGGCGGTACCGGTGCCGCGAACTACGGCACGCAGCGGATCTTCGGCCACGTGAACCGGCAGCTTGGTTTTGGCAGCTACACGTTTGTCTAAACCGCGCAGTAACGCGCCACCACCTGTAAGGTAAATTCCGGTTTGATAAATATCGGCCGAAAGCTCAGGAGGGGTGATTTCCAATGCTTTCAAAATAGCTTCTTCAATTTTAGAGATCGACTTATCAAGACAGTGCGCTATCTCGGTATACGATACCATGATCTGCTTAGGCACACCGGTCATCAGGTCACGACCTTGTACGGCGAAGTCGCCCGGAGGGTCGGTCAGTTCAGGCAATGCCGCGCCAACCTCTATCTTGATCTTTTCGGCAGTACGCTCACCAATCATGATATTGTGCTGACGGCGGATATACTGTACAATATCAGCATCAAAATTATCACCGGCCACACGGATAGACTGATCGCAAACTATACCTGAAAGGGCGATAACCGCGATCTCGGTAGTACCACCACCTATATCGATGATCATGTTACCCATAGGCTCCTCCACATCAATACCGATACCTACGGCGGCTGCCATTGGCTCGTGTATCAGGTAAACCTCTTTGGCACCGGCACGCTCGGCTGATTGATGCACGGCACGTTTCTCCACCTCGGTAATGCCCGATGGTATACAGATAACCATACGCAGCGACGGGAAAAACCAGCCTTTGCCTGAGTTGATCATCTTGATCATACCGCGTATCATGTACTCTGCAGCATCAAAATCCGCAATTACACCATCCTTTAGCGGACGTATAGTGCGTATATTATCGTGGGTTTTGCCTTCCATTTGCATGGCCTGGCGCCCAATGGCTATAACCTTGTTGGTTTTACGGTCAAAAGCTACTATTGATGGTTCATCAACAACAACCTTATCATTATGTATGATCAGCGTATTCGCTGTACCTAAATCTATCGCTATCTCTTGGGTAAAAAAGTTAAACAGGCCCATTTGCTCTTTTCTTCAAATAATTTGCTGATTATAAAACTACACTAATTTAGTTGTAGTTTAAAGCGTCAAATTATAATGATTATTGTGTTACGTTAATTAATGTTTAAAGTGGCGTACACCTGTGGTAACCATTGAAATGTTTTTCTGGTTAGCCATGTCTATTGAGTCCTGATCTTTTATTGAACCACCGGGTTGCAGCACCGCTGTAATGCCTGCTTCGGCAGCCAGCTCCACACAATCCGGGAAGGGGAAAAAAGCATCTGATGCCATTACCGCACCGTTCAAATCAAAGCCAAAGCTGTTGGCTTTAAGCACCGCCTGCCTCAGCGAGTCAACCCTTGAGGTTTGACCCACGCCGCTTGCCATCAACTGGTTGTTTTTAGCAAACACAATGGTGTTTGATTTAGTATGCTTTACAATTTTATTTGCAAAGTACAGGTCTTTCAGTTCCTGCTCGGTTGGCTTACGGTTAGTAACCGCGTTCATTTGCTCAGGGCCTTCAATAACGGCATCCTTATCCTGCTCAATCACACCGTTAAGCAGTGTCTTAAACTGTTTAACAGGCAGCTCGGTACGCTGGCGAACCAGTATAATGCGGTTCTTTTTTGATTGCAGTATGCTTACAGCTTCATCAGTATAAGCAGGCGCTATCAATACTTCATAAAATATCTTGCTGATCTCCTCAGCAGTGGCTGCGTCAATTTCATCATTAGCAATAATGACACCACCAAAGGCCGATACCGGATCGCAGGCCAGGGCATCAATCCACGCTTCTTTAATAAATGAGCGGGTAGCTACGCCACAGGCATTGGTATGTTTTAATATGGCAATGGTAGGCTCCGTAAATTCATCTATCAGGGCAACGGCGGCATCAACATCAACCAGGTTGTTGTATGATAATTCTTTGCCGTGCAGTTTAGTGAACATGGCATCAAGATTACCGTAGAAGGTGCCCTGCTGATGCGGGTTTTCGCCATAACGCAGCACCTGGCTGCTTTGTATGCTTTGTTTGAATACCGGCAGCGGATCTTCCTCATTAAAATAGTTGAAGATAGCGGTATCATAGTGCGATGATATGTTGAACGCGTTGCGGGCAAAAGCACGGCGCTGATCAATATTGGTTTGTCCGTCCTGTGTTTTCAGGATGTTCTCTAAGGTGCCGTAGTCATCTTTTGACGCAACGATAACCACATCCTTGAAGTTTTTGGCCGCGGCGCGTATCAATGATATACCACCGATATCTATCTTCTCGATCACATCCTCTTGCCCGGCGCCTGATTGTACAGTTTCTTCAAACGGGTACAGGTCAACAATTACCAGGTCAATTTGCGGAATGTCGTACTGGGCAAGCTGCTGTTCATCGCTTTCAAAGCTGCGGCGGGCTAAAATGCCGCCAAATACCTTCGGGTGAAGGGTTTTTACCCGGCCACCCAGGATGGATGGGTAGGAGGTAAGGTCTTCAACAGCTACTACGTTAACACCAAGGTTACGGATAAAACTTTCGGTACCGCCGGTTGAATAAATGGTTACCCCAAGCCTGTTCAACTCGTGAATTATAGGCTCAAGATTATCCTTGTAATAAACTGAAATTAAAGCGTTTTTTATTTGAACGGGATTGCTCATGTACTACTGCGAATTTTAAGCCGCAAAGGTAGTGATTAGCAGCCTTAATTAGGTTATCCGGTTAAACAAAAATTAAATCAGTATTAAAAAGTTTTAGTAATTTAGTGTCATGACCACTGTAATCATAAAATCTGATTCGGAAACCAAAACCGATCTGCTGATAAAACTTGCTAAAGAACTGGGTTTGGAAGCTGAAGAGCAACCCGATTTTGTTGAACTTGATGCAAAAGCTTTAGCCTTTGGTATTGGTCGCCGTGCAACCAATGCAGAGTGGGAGCATTATTTTGAGAAGCACAAAGACGAAAAATTCATTGATATTGATGAGGCTTTTTCTAAATATTCAGACGACGATAAATAGGTATTAGTGTTTTGAAGGCAATAATTTCTGAGAGGGCTTTAAGTACTATTGATAGTATCGCAAAGTTTGTTGAATCTCAAAATACAAAAGGAAGTGGTGCCCGTTATGCCCTTAAGTTTAAAGAAGCGATTAAAAAGTTAGCTGTACCAAATGTGAATTATACTTTATGCAATCACAAAGTATTTCTGAAAAGTGATTATTCCTGCAGTCATTTTAATGATTGGGTAATTGCTTTTAAAATAGATGACGACAGATTGGTTGTGCATGAAATAGTGCATGGCTCATTACTGACATAAAAGCTCAATATTCACCACTCCTAACTCCCGAAATCAGCTCTTCATCTTTCTCAGCAAATTCTCAACCACACGCGGAAAATGGTGATGTTCCAGTTGCTGGCCTTTAAATTTTACGATCTCGAGGGTATCGCCCGGTTCAATTTTAAAACGGGATTGATGAATTACCTCACCCTCGTCAAAATGCTCGTTCACAAAGTGGATAGTAATGCCTGATTCTTCTTCGCCTGCGGCCAGGATGGCTTTATGAACATTATCGCCATACATACCTTTACCGCCATATTTGGGCAGCAGGGCAGGGTGCAGGTTGATGATTTTATTAGGGAATGCTTTTAACAGCGATTGCGGTACCAGCCATAAAAAACCGGCAAGCACTATAATATCAATATTAAGGTTTTTTAGCAGGCGTATAACATCGTCGGTTTCGTAAAACTCGTGGCGGGTAAAAACATGTGAGGGTACCTCGAAGTTATCGGCACGTTGCAGCACATAAGCCTGTGGATTGTTGGTGAGTATAATGGCCACTTCGGCGTCGTTATGCCGTTTAAAATGCTCCATTATTTTTTGAGCATTTGAACCTGATCCGGAGGCGAAAATAGCTATACGTTTTTTCAAAGTGCAGATTATTTAGTGCTACAATATGTTCAAATATAAAATTTTGAACATATGTTTGCTATCATTAGTTATTTCTTTGGCGTATAAAGCTGTATTGTACCACCCGGCGTGGCCGGTTAGGCTGGTTGGTCTCCTGGAAATCGCCGGTTTGCAGTACCATAGAGTATTGCCCCAGGTTTACAATTTTGGTGTTGGTAAAAGGGCGTAAACTGCCCGAAGCTGTTGAACCGGTATCATTAGCCGCCGTATCAACCAAAATATCTGACAGCAGGTACAGCCTGTCGCGGGATAATGACCAGTTGCCCGTGGGCGCCTGATCCAAGCAGTCGTAATTGCTGTACGTACAGGTATTATCGTCGTTAAACCTAAGTATCTGTTTTTTATCGCAATTGGTATTAAGCGTATCCGTTTCGTCAAGCGTGGTACCTACGTAATTAAACACTTGTAATGATGCAAGCTCCCAAGGCCCGGCGGTAAACAGGTTGCGTATATTGGTCGGGTCATCTTTTTTGCACGAGTTATACAAGCAAATGGTGATGAATGCTGCAATAAATAATAGGGATTGTCGCTTCATTTGTAATTATGCGTTCAAAAGTAACAAATTATTGTGGTAAGCGGTTATCGTAGCTGCTACCTCTGCAACAACGTAAATATTACTTTTCCATTATCATGGGCAAAACATAAGCCTGTACTTTTGTTTTGTTTTATAAAATACCACCACTATTATGATAGCAACTAAAGCTTACGCTGCAAAGGCAGCAAGTGCACCACTGGCTCCCTTTCAGTTAGAACGGAAAGATGTAGGGCCTAACGATATCCAGATCGAGATACAATACTGCGGTGTTTGTCACTCCGATATTCACCAGGTGCGCGACGAATGGGGCGGATCAATATTCCCGATGGTACCCGGCCACGAAATAGTGGGCAAAGTGATTAAAGTTGGCGATGCTGTTACCAAATTCAAGGTAGGCGAAACGGCTGGCATCGGTTGCTTTGTTGATTCGTGTCGCCATTGCCCAAGCTGTGAGGCAGGTGAGGAGCAGTATTGCGATAATCACCTTTCGTTTACCTATAATGGTACTTACAAGGATGGTGCCCCAACATACGGCGGTTATTCGGACCAGATTGTGGTTGATGAAAGTTATGCCCTGCATATATCCGACAAGTTACCTTTGGAAGGTGTTGCGCCATTACTTTGCGCAGGTATCACCACCTACTCACCGTTGATGACCTGGAAAATTGGCAAAGGCCATAAAGTTGCCGTTGTTGGTTTAGGCGGCCTGGGCCACATGGGCGTTAAGTTCGCCGCATCATTAGGTGCCGAGGTTACTGTGTTGAGTACGTCCGCCTCAAAAAAGGATGACGCGTTGAAACTGGGTGCGCATCACTTTGTGGTTACCAAGGATGAGGAGCAGGTTAAAGCCGTTGCTGGTACGTTCGACTTTATTCTGAACACCATTTCGGCACAGCACGAGTATGATTTTTATTTGCAGATGCTGAAGCTTGATGGTACTATGGTGCTGGTAGGCATTCCGCCGGAAGCACCGCAGGTATCAGCCTTCAACCTCATCAGCAAGCGCCGTCGCATAGCAGGCAGCATGATCGGCGGCATCAAAGAAACACAGGAAATGCTCGACTACTGCGCCGAGCAGGGTATCGTGTCTGACGTGGAAGTGATCAACATTGATTACATTAACGAGGCTTATGAACGTATGCTTAAAAACGACGTGCGTTACCGTTTCGTAATTGATATGGAAAGCCTGAAATAAGCGGTAAACTGCTACAAAACAAAAAATGCCTCATTGATTACATGAGGCATTTTTGTTTTGTAGCGACCATGGTCAATGGTCCATGAACTCAATTACTCCATCAAATGCGCAAACTTATCCCAAAAGCCGTCCTTTGGTAGCGGGGCTTTTATTTCGACGGGCTCATTTTTTACGGGGTGGATAAATTGCAGTTTGCGGGCATGCAGGCTGATACTTCTGCGCAGGCTGCCGCGCGGATAGCCGTATTTATTGTCGCCCACAATCGGGCAATTCAGGGTGGATAGCTGTACCCGTATCTGGTGCGGGCGGCCGGTTATGGGGTTTACCTCGATCAGGTAATAGCCGTTGGCCTCGCCGGCCAGGCGGTAATGCAGTTCAGAACGCATACTGCCCGGTACCTCATGCCCGTGGGCTTTGGTAACATTCTTTTGTTGGTTTTTTACCAGCCAGTGTACCAGGTCGCCATACTCGGGCTCCGGCTTGTTACGCACCACGGCATAATAGGTTTTGCGTATCTGGCGAGTTTTAAAAAGGTTGTTCATTCTGTCCAGAGCCTTGCTGGTTTTGGCGAACAGGATAACGCCGCTCACCGGCCTGTCCAGCCTGTGTACCACGCCTAAAAAAGCGCCGTTAAGTTTGTTATATTTTTGGGCGATGTATTTTTTTACCTTCTCATCCAGCGGCTCATCACCGGTTTCATCAACCTGCACAATGTCACCCGCGCGTTTGTTAACGGCAATCAGGTGATTATCCTCATATAAAATATCGTTATCGGTAATAGGTTCGCTCATATCACTTTAAACAGCGATTAATTAAATATGTTGGCATAGTCGCCATGTTGTCTCAAACAATAAATAAATTAAAACCAATTCACCAATCACTGCTCACCGCTCACTAATACTGTTCCTTCTCATTCGGGAAATCTGCTGATTTTACGTCGGCCACATAGTTTTTAATGGCGTCGTTCATCACATCGTACAAACTGGCATACTGACGTAAAAAGCGGGGTTTAAAACCTTTGTTAATACCCAGCATGTCATGTATCACCAGCACCTGGCCATCGCAATGCTGGCCTGCGCCAATGCCAATAGTCGGTATGCTCAGGCTTTCGGTAACTTCTTCGGCCAACAATGCGGGTATTTTTTCGAGCACCACCCCAAAACAGCCAAGTTCCTGTAGTTTGGCGGCATCCTCGCGCAGTTTTTGCGCTTCGGCCTCTTCTTTCGCCCGTACAGTATAGGTGCCGAATTTGTATATCGATTGCGGCGTAAGGCCCAAATGCCCCATAACAGGTATGCCAGCGGCTAATATGCGGGTAACTGATTCGGCTATTTCAATGCCGCCTTCAATTTTTACCGCATGAGCGCCTGCTTCCTTCATGATACGTATGGCGGAGTTCAGCGCTTCTTTAGAGTTGCCCTGGTAGGAGCCAAAAGGCAGGTCCACCACCACAAGCGCACGCTTTGCCGCGCGTACTACCGATGCGGCATGATAGATCATCTGGTCAAGCGTAATAGGCAGAGTGGTTTCATGCCCCGCCATTACGTTGGAGGCCGAATCGCCTACCAGTATGATATCCACCCCGGCATCATCAACAATAGTGGCCAATGAGTAGTCGTAAGCGGTAAGCATGGACACTTTTTCGCCCCTGATCTTCATCTCCTGTACGGTGCGGGTGGTTACGCGTTTTATCTCTTTATTAACAGACATGAGTTTGCTGATTTTGAGGCAAAGGTATATAAATGTACAGCGCTTTTTGTACACGGAATGCAATGTTAAGGCAAATAGCTAATTGCATGGCAGTTGGCCGTGATTAACACGGTGTTAACATGCCATTATTCAATTATTAAAAAATGCAAAAACATACTTTAAAATTACACTGCTTTGCCCTATCTTTGCGGCGTGAAAATGGAAGTGCCTTACTTCAATCTTTCTTTAAGTTTCATCGGCGCGTCGCACCAGGCAAACCGGGTTTTTAAATCATTTAATTTATTTTATAATGACCAACTACACCAAATTACCGGCTGTATTATTACTGGCTGACGGTACAGTTTTTCGTGGCAAAGCAGCCGGAAAGATCGGAACCACCACCGGCGAGATCTGTTTTAACACCGGTATGACCGGCTACCAGGAAATTTTTACCGATCCATCTTATTTCGGACAAATTATGGTAACCACCAACGCCCACATAGGTAACTATGGCATCAGCGGCGAGGAGGTTGAATCAGAAAGAATACAGATTGCTGGTTTGGTTTGTAAAAATTACAACATTGCCTACAGCCGCAAGCAGGCCGACGAGTCTATCCAGGATTATTTCCAGGAGCAGAACATAGTAGGCATATCTGACATTGATACCCGCCAATTGGTGCGCCACATCCGTGATAAAGGCGCCATGAACGCCATTATATCATCAGAGATACTGGATGTTGAGGAGTTGAAAGCCAAATTAGCTCAGGTACCATCGATGGATGGCTTGGAGCTGTCATCACAGGTATCAACTACCGAAACTTATACCTTTGGTAAGGAAGATGCGCCTTACCGCGTTGCCGTGCTTGACCTGGGTGTTAAAAAGAATATCCTGCGCAACTTTGCCGACCGTGATGTGTATGCCAAGGTTTACCCGGCCAAAACATCTTTTGAAGAAATGGAAAAGGACTTCGCGCCAACCGGTTACTTCATCTCAAACGGCCCCGGCGATCCGGCAGCGATGCCTTATGCGGTTGAAACTGTTAAAGAAATATTAGCGGCTGATAAACCTATGTTCGGCATCTGCCTTGGCCACCAGTTACTGGCTTTGGCAAATGATATCCCGACCAAAAAAATGTTCAATGGTCACCGTGGCTTAAACCACCCGGTGAAAAACATTATTAAAGATCATTGCGAGGTTACCTCACAAAACCATGGCTTTGGCGTGGTGCAGGAAGCTGTACGTTCGTCAGACAAAGTGGAGATAACCCACGTTAACCTGAACGATCAATCAATAGAAGGCATTCGTGTAAAAGATAAAAAGGCGTTTTCGGTGCAATATCACCCGGAATCATCACCTGGTCCGCACGATTCACGTTACCTGTTTGATGATTTTATCGAGTTAATGAAATAAGTATCTAAAGCAAAATATATAGCGGCCGGTTAATTACCGGCCGCTTTTTTTATGCCTTGATTTTTTCATTCCGGAATTTTCACCGCCAAAACTACCGCGTTTACCGAGTAGTTACCTTACGCCACCCAATTGGGGTTTGCCTGTTATAAATGTTATAGTAGTTTTATACCATCAAATAATTGTAGAGAAAACTAACATGAGCAATAATATAGAATACAAAAAAGGACCACGTAACGGCAAGGCCATCGCCGGCGTGATCTTGCTGGTGCTGGGTGTAGGGATGCTCATCCAACAACTAAATATAGTTTTATTCCCAAGTTGGCTAATTAGCTGGCCGCTGTGGTGTTTAATAGTACCGGGCCTTTACATTGGTACCCGCAGTAATTTTCAAAAGGCGAGCTGGTTTATACTGGTAGGTCTGGGTTTAGCCTTTATGGCCGATGAAGCGTTGGATAGTTACAACATTAATGGCGATGGCGTTATATGGCCCGTAGCATTTATTGTATTTGGTATTTGGATGATACTGCGCCGCAACAACAAGCATGATGCCGTCCAGTGGGACAAATTTAATAACGGAAGCAACAAGCAACCATTAAATTTTGGAACGTCATCATCATCAACGCCGCCGCCGTTTACGCCGGATCCGGTGGTTGATTATCGTATAACACCTGAACCTGAGCAGCCTATTACCGCCGATCCGCCTAAAGCAGAAGCGCCTAATGAACCCTTTACCGTAAAAGGCAGTGTTTTTAGCGACGATATACTGGATGCTACAGCTGTTTTTGGCGGAGTAGACAAGATCGTCCTGTCAAAAAATTTTAAAGGTGGCGAGATCGTGAACATTTTTGGCGGCAGCGCGATAGACCTTACCAAGGCCGACATTCAAGGCCACGTAATGATTGAGGTAACCCAGGTTTTTGGGGGCACTAAATTGATCGTTCCGCCGCACTGGCATGTAATATCTGATGTATCGGCCATATTTGCCGGCGTTGATGATAAGCGTATGCGCCACACCACTACCATAACCAATGATAAAGTGTTGATAGTTAAAGGCGTGAGCATTTTTGCAGGCATCGAGATACGTAGCTACTAAAGACACTTAAAAAGATAAACCTCACAGTTATATACTTAAAACTATTAACCGACATGAACTGGTACGTAACAAAACTCATCTTCCGGATAATCAGCGGCGACGGCAACCACCCCGCTCAGTTTGACGAGCAATTGCGCCTTATTAACGCTGATAACGAACAGGCCGCTTTTAAAAAAGCCAGCAGCATAGGTATCGATATTCAGGACAGCTTTACCAATGCGCAAAAGCAAATGGTGCGCTGGCAGTTTGTTGATGTTACCGAGGTAAACCCTATAAACAGCCTTACCGATGGTGCTGAGTTGCACTACCACATACACGAAGCGCCCGATGCTGACCTATATATAGCATGGGCACACCACAAATCGGCTTTACTGGCTATTAATAATTAATTAAAAGTCGCTCCGTTTTGGCTATCTCTAAATCAGAATTATCACGGGCTTACCTGGCTATTGCCATAGGTGGCGTTGCCTGGGCGGCATTGCAAACCTATGTTATACATAGCTTCGGGTTTGATTGGTATATGGCCATAGTTGATGGTGTGGGCAGTTCATTACTGCTTTGCGGCGCCTGCTGGTTAATTAATAATAACCTGCGTTACTATCAGCCGGGCAGAGGCAGCTACATTAACCTGTTTATTTGGTGTGTGGCGCTGGCCGGTATATGCGCCGCCGGCGCGCGCTACCTGCTGCCGCTGTTAAAACCCGGCGAGGTTTATGTCAACTTTTTACAGCAATCGCTCATCATTCGCCTGTTCACTAACTTTTTGGCTATCGGCTGGATGGCCATGCTAAGCGCTATATGGTTCTCTCAGCTCGATCAAAAGGAAACAGAGAAACGCCGTAACGAAGCCGAAAGCCTCGCCCGCGATGCGGAGTTGTATAACCTGCGCCAGCAATTACAGCCTCACTTTTTATTTAACAGCCTTAACTCTATCAACGCGCTGATAGGCTTTAAGCCCGACCAGGCGAGGAAGATGATTCACCAGCTGAGCGATTTTTTGCGGGGTACTTTGCGTAAGGACGATCAGCAACGCATAACCCTGAATGAAGAACTGGGGCACCTGAGCTTGTACCTCGAAATAGAGAAAGTGCGCTTTGGACACCGCCTGCAAACCGAAATAAGCTGTGACCGCAATTGCGGCGAAGCCATTATGCCGGCTATGCTGCTGCAGCCTATTGTGGAGAACGCCATTAAGTTTGGTTTGTATGATACCACCGGCGAAGTAACCATCAGCATACGCGGCGAAATGGATAATAATTACCTGGTACTGATGGTGCAAAACCCTTACGACCCGCAAACGTCGCGCCCTAAGCAGGGCACAGGTTTCGGGTTGCGCGGGGTGCAGCGCCGCTTATATTTATTATTTGCACGTAACGATTTGATGGAAACTCATGCAAATGATAATATATTTACAACCATTATTAAGGTACCACAGGGATGAAACGCGCATTAATTATTGATGATGAACCATTGGCACGGATGGTTGTAATGGAGTATTTGCTTGATTTTAAGGACAGGATAGAACTGATACAGGAGTGCGGCGATGGTTTTGAAGGTTTAAAGGCTATACAACAGCATAAGCCCGACCTTATATTTCTGGATGTGCAGATGCCCAAAATAACCGGCTTTGAAATGCTCGAACTGGTTGACCAGCCACCATCAGTAATATTTACAACTGCGTTTGATGAATATGCGATAAAAGCCTTTGAGGCGCACGCAATTGATTATCTGTTAAAACCCTTCAGCAAAGAACGCTTTCATAAAGCCATAGAGAAATACCTGGCCCTTTCCGCAGCTGACGATAAGCCCGCCGCCAGAACAGAGAAACTGCTGGAAGATGTTGCCCAGGCTCAAGCACAGCACGAGCGCATTGTGGTAAAAACGGGTACCAAGGTAAAGATTATTCCGGTGCGCGATATTTTGTATCTGCAGGCCGATGATGATTACGTGAGCATCATAACCGCCGAGGGCGCTTACCTCAAAAACAAAACCATGAGCTATTTTGAGCAAACGCTGGATGGTGCACAGTTTGTGCGTGTACACCGCTCTTACATACTAAGCGTTGCAGAGATAACCCGAATCGATCCGTATGAAAAGGATTCGCACCTGGCCATACTTAAATCAGGCGCTAAAATACCGGTAAGTAAAACAGGGTACGCTAAGTTAAAGCAGGTATTGGGCATTTGATATAATATCCTCACACTTTACATACATTTACTACCTGTCTTAAATTTCTTTTGAGCGATCAAAAGAAACAAAAATCGCCGGCTATGTCCTGCCCGGTGAAAAGGTTGTGCTTAGGCTATACATGTGCTACTCCGGCATTTCTGATGCCGGGAATATAGTCATTTACGGTTCGTGCCCCACGATAACACGTTGCTTCAAAAAAAAGCGCGTCGGCCTGCCGGAAAACCGGGCCAGGGAGTATGGCCTGTGTGGCTGAAGGTTTTTTCCGGCTTGATGTTTGGTTACTTTGCATCTAAGGTAAAGTAACTGGCCTCTGCGGCCAAGAGCAGACTGACAATGTTTTCGAGTATAACCACTTAATCAAAGCATCTTCATTACATATCATAAATTTCTTTTGAGCGATCAAAAGAAACAAAAATCGCCGGCTACGCCCTGCCCGGTTAATGTTTCTACTTAGGCAGGGCTTGTGCTACTCCGGGCATTTCTGATGCCGGTAATAGAGGTTATTAGCGGTTTGCGCTTTTGTTTGTTTAATATTTTCTTGTCATTTTGACGCGTTAGCGAGAAATCTGTTTGGGTTCATATTAGCACGGGGATTTCTACTCGTGCCTCATTCGAAATGACAAAAATTATAATAAAGAGTAAAACTATTCCTCTTTTGCTTCCTTGCTCACCATGTAAACATCCTCATTTTCTTTTTTCATGAGGTATTTTTCGCGGGCGAACTTCTCGAGGTGGCGGGGATCGGAGTTTAATTCGTCAAGATCTTTGGTAACCTTGTCAGTTTCCGTTTTGTAGAAGTCGCGCTCCTGCTCAAGTTTATTTAATTGCTGATGATATTCGTAGCGGGATAACACATCATTCGTGTCAAAAAAAGTCATCCACACCACAAAAGCAACCGTTACCAGGAAGAACTTGTTGCTAAACAAAGCAATAAGGCGTTTCATTTTTTCAGGCGCTATAATATTCATCTAAAGCTATCTATATTTTTTGAGGGATGCAAATATCATTATTAACTTATTAACATCAATGGTGTTTTAAGTTATTATTTGAATGGTCAGCTTACTTACTGCCCTTCTTCAGCTCGCTTTCTGATTTTAGCGCCTTGCTGCCATCCTTCTGTTTTACCTCGTAAGCGGGGTTATCTTTGGTGGCGTTGCGCGTTATTTTACTGCCTTTAATGGTCTTTTCCACCTTACCGGTGTGTTTCTTTTCAATCTTTCCTTCAGCCTCGCTGCTGCCCCAGTTCCAGTGTACGGTATCGCCTTTTTTCATTGTAGTTTTTTACAAGGCAACAGGTTTACGGTATATTAAGTTTGTTTGTGGGGCCATAAAAAAATGCCCGCTTTCGCAGGCATTTTTTTTCGGATAGTGAGATTTGTTAGTGACTTACCGGGTTATCCGCTTTTTTAAGCGAACCGTTAATGAACAGAGTAGGTGTAACCTTTTTAGGGTCGCCCTGGTAAACCCAGATGGTGTTACCAATGTATTTGCGAAAAGCGTTATTTACATCAGTGAGCGTAAGTTTCTTAATGTCAGCCATCATGGATAGTGACCGCTTCCAGTTGTTAAACAGCACTTCGTTTGATACGATAGACGAAGCCTGTGCGCTATTAGTTTCATTTTTATAATAAAAGCCGGTAAGGTAAGTAACCTTCATATCAGCCACTTCATCGGGTTTAAAGCCTTCGGTTTTGATCTTATCAACCAGTTTATCAAACACGGCTATATATTTATCAGGCTGAGTGGTTGAAACTGAGAACCTGGCCGCTGACGTTGCACCAGCGCTAAACCACGATTGCGGCGCGTATGAAAGGCCGTTGTTGGTACGTACATCCAGAAAGTGGCGGTTGGCGAAAATACGCATGGCCACGCTGAACGCATCATAATCAGGCGCGCCCGGCAGCGGACCGCTGGTTACGCCCTCAACATAATTAGTAGCCAGTTCGCGCGCCTCAGCATTAAAAGTGTTTTTATACGGGCGAAAGAACTCCTTTTTAAAGGCATATGGTGCGCCTTGCTTAACACCGCCCAGCATGGCTTTTACCTTGCTTTCAACAGCCGAACGATCCAAGTTGCCTACAACCACAATCAGCAGGTGCGATTTGGTGAAAACCGATTCATAGTAAGCTTTTGTTTCCTGTGGGCCTAGTTTGCTTAGCGTGGCCACACTGCCCGAAGGATCTTTAGCATAGTTACGGCCTTTAAAAGCGATGCTATCGGCAAATTTATCAATAGCCACATCAGGCTGCGATTGCTCTGATTTGAGCCTGGTGATGGTTACTTTTTTAATACGGTCAAACTCTGTAGCATCAAATTTGGGCTCCGTCATGGCCTCAACGTAAAGCGGCCAAACGGTATCAAAATCGCCTTTTAAACAGTTCATGCGGATAACCGCGTAGTTTTTGGCGGCATAGCCATACACCTGAGCGCTAACTTTATCCAGCTCGTTTTTAAAATTGTTTTTGTCGCGTTTGTCGGTACCACACTCGGTAAGCGCCGTCATGGCCAGCGCTTCAATGCCGATTCGTTGCGGCGTGTAGTTTTGCACACCGCCTTTAATAACGGTTTGCACCTCTACTATTTCGTTTTTAGTAGGCTGTACTATCACTTTTACACCGCTTACCATCATCTCGTAAGCATCATCCTGCGCTGATGCTGGTTGCGTATATATTGCTGCCGAAGCAACCAGTATTGCAAATAGGTATTTCTTCATCGTAATAAAATTTAAGGTTTATTTAGCTACAAAAAACGAAGCTACATTGTATTGTTTACTTGCTTCTGGCTGCAGTATAACGCCTGCTACCTTTGGCTTGCCGATGATGTATTTATCAATATAATTTTTGATGTCCTGGCGTGTTACTTTCTGGTAGTTCGCATCCAGGTCAGTAAAATAATTCAGCGATGTGCTGCACCATTGGTAGGTTAGCTGGCTGGCCAGCGACGACGGTTTTTCCTGACGGCGAAGATTGTTGCGCAGCATAATAGCCTTAGCATCCTTCAATTGCTCGTCGGTAAAATAGTCGGCTTTGTCCCACATGGCAATCTGCTTCATCAGCACCTCATGGCACTCCTTAATTTTTTCGGGACTGGTAGGCTCAACGCTTACGCTGATGGGGCCTACGTAACGGCAGGTGCTGTAGCTAACATCAACTGATGACGCCAAACCCTTATCAACCAAAGCCTGTTGTAATTTTGATGAGTTTAAACCTACTATAGTCGAGAATACATCGGCGGCAATGGTGGCGGCAGAGTCGGTTAAGTATGACGGGCCATGCCATGAATACATCAGTGCCGGGGTTTTAGCTATGCTTGATTCTTTTACAAAAAACTCATCCTTAGTAAGCGGCTTAAACGGCGGGATAGGGTATTTTGCATGCGGATCAAAGCCACTTGATGCCCAGTCGCCAAAAATGCTTTCGGCCAAACTGAAGGCGGCATCGTGCTTAACATCACCGCAAATTACCAGCAGACTGTTGTTAGGGTGGTAGTATTTATCTTTGATAATCATCATTTTCGCAGGGGTTGCAGTATTGATCACTTCGTGGTCGCCTATCGGATTTTTGCGGGTTACCAGGTCGCCCCAAAGCTTTTTTTGCTCCTCGTACCAAAGCTGAAAATATGGGCTGCTTTCGGCACGCTGAAATTCGCCGTCAACCACGGGGCGCTCCTTGGTCATATCTTCTTCGCGATAGATAGGGAAACGGATTGCCGCGTTCATAAACTTTAAACCGGCTTTTAAACTATCGCGGTCAAAAGTGAAAAAATAGTTCACACGCTCCACGTCGGTAGTACCGTTCCATATTGCGCCAAGCTCCTGGGTACGTTTCAGGAATTTTTCCTGGTCAGGATAATCCTTATTGGCTTTAAAAAACATGTGTTCAAACAGGTGCGATAGTCCGCTGTACTCCGGGCCTTCGGTATAGGCGCCATTTTTTACAGCAATTTCGATAGTGGCCAGCGGAACTTTGCTGTTCTCAATAACCACTATTTCGAGGCCATTAGGGAGTTTTTTCCAGAAATAGCCTTCGGGCAGCTTAGGCTGCGCCACAGCGCACAAGGCACAAAGCAGCCCTGTAACACTTAACGATAAATGTTTGATAAATTTCAAGGTCATAAACAGTTAATTAATTAGAATATAAATATATCGATATAATTAAGAAAGCAGGAGCAACCGGCACAAAAGCTTGCGCGTTTGCATAATAGACGCTGATTTGTAAAATACGTTACACAATTACTTATAAAAATAGCCGCCCGACAATAAAAATTTATGTTGAATAATTAATTGTATCTTTGCTGAAATTGAATACCCGCTCGTTTACAAGGCATATCGCCTGCATCATGGCTTAAAATAGAACATAGCCAGCAAATAATTTACAATACATGTCATTTCAGCAACTTAATTTAATTGATCCTATATTAAAGGCATTACAAACCGAAGGTTACACTACACCTACTCCTATACAGGCACAATCTATACCCATCATCCTGCAAAAAAAGGATTTGCTGGGTTGTGCGCAAACCGGTACAGGTAAAACGGCCGCCTTCTCAATACCTACACTGCAACTGCTTTACCAGCAACGCCAGCAGCACCGCGAACAAAAAACCATAAAGGCACTAATATTAACACCAACCCGCGAACTGGCCATACAAATTGGCGACAGCCTTGCCGCTTACGGCAAGCATACAGGCCTAAAGCACCTGGTGATCTTCGGTGGTGTATCGCAAAACCCACAAACTGATTCGCTAAAAAAAGGCGTGGATATTTTGGTAGCTACTCCCGGCAGGTTATTAGACCTGATGAACCAGCGTTTTGTTCACCTTGACCATATCCAAATGCTTATACTTGATGAGGCCGACCGTATGCTGGACATGGGCTTTGTGCATGATGTTAAGAAGATAATAGCTAAAGTACCTGCCAAAAGGCAAACGCTGTTTTTTTCGGCTACTATGCCCAAGGAGATACAGCAGCTGGCCGACAGCATTTTGAACAAGCCTGAGCGCGTTGAGGTTACCCCGGTATCGTCAACCGCCGAAACAATACAGCAGGAAATGTACTTTGTTGCCAAAGGAGATAAAAAAAGCCTGCTCAACTTTGTACTGCAGGATAAATCTATTGTAACTGCACTGGTATTTACCCGTACCAAGCACGGTGCCGATAAGGTAGTGAAAGACCTGAATAAAGCCAATATAACTGCCGAGGCTATCCACGGCAATAAATCACAAAACGCAAGGCAGCGTGCACTTAACAACTTTAAGGCACATACTACCCGTGTACTGGTGGCAACTGATATTGCCGCCCGTGGTATTGATATTGACGAGCTGGCCTTTGTGATCAACTACGAACTGCCTAATATACCTGAAACTTACGTACACCGTATTGGCCGTACCGGGCGTGCAGGTGCAAGCGGCAAAGCTATTTCGTTTTGTGATGAGGAAGAAAAGGAGTACCTGAAAGATATTGAAAAGTTGATAGGTGTAAAAGTTCCGGTTAATGACTCGCACCCATACCCGTTAGCGCAGCTTACCCGCGAGCAACGTATTTTGCAGGACCTGAAAAAGCAGCCGCACCACAACAAGGCATCATCGGCCGAAAAGCAGCGTAACAACCGGCGCCGTAACAACAACACTCGCGGAGGCAACAACAAAGCCAAAGGCGGCAGCAGTGGCATGAGCGGTGCAAGGCCAAGCGGTAAAAGAGCATAATACCCCTCCTAAATCCTCCTCATGGGGAGGACTTTTTTATTAAGCCCTCCCTTTGGGAGGGTTGGGTGGGTGCACCTCGTCGAAATGACAACATTATATGTTCCCCGCTGTAAAAATTCCGTCAATCGAATTAAAAAATTGTAAGAATATCAATAATCTGTGCCATTTTTACAGCATGGAAAAACAGCCTATTATCAGCGTAAAAAACCTGGTTAAAAACTATGGTGATTTTGAAGCTGTAAGGGATATAAGTTTTGAGGTTTACGAGGGGGAGATATTTGGCTTGCTTGGGCCAAATGGCGCGGGCAAAACCACCACGCTCGAAATTATTGAAACCCTGCGCGATAAAACCTCGGGTGAAATTATTGTTGACGGCTTTTCGGTTGATACCAATGCCGAGAGTATAAAACAGCGCATAGGCGTACAACTACAGGCAGCGGGTTATTATCCCAACCTTAACCTTTCTGAACTGATCGAGCTTTTCTCCGGATTATACGGCATCAATAAAAAACCTTTGGAGATGCTGGAGATGGTAGCCCTCACTGATAAGGCCAAGGCCAAATACAAACAACTTTCGGGCGGGCAAAAGCAGCGGTTCTCCATCGCTACAACGCTGATTAACAATCCACGCATTATATTTTTGGACGAACCCACAACCGGGCTCGACCCGCAGGCACGCCGTAATTTGTGGGACCTGATCATCAAGATTCGCGACAGCGGTACCACCGTGGTGATCACCACCCACTATATGGATGAGGCCGAAGTGCTGTGCGACCGTGTAGCCTTTGTTGACGGCGGCAAAATTGTAGGTATTGATACCCCGGATAATTTTGTTGACAAACTGGTAGCATCAGGTTTTGAACGCAAAAAAGAAGTAAAAGCCGCCACCCTGGAAGATGTATTCATTGATCTGACAGGTAAAGAGTGGAGAGGATAGTTCAGAAGGTAGCAGTTGCAGTTTGCAGTTAGGATATATAATTAGTAAATAAAAATATAATGCCCATCTTTTTTGGAGAGAGGTTGGGGTGAGATTTATGAGTAAATACAATCATGTTGGGGCCACGCTGGCCATTGCGAAGGCGAGTTTACGGTCAATCCTGCGCAGTCCGTCGTCGGTGGTTTTTACATTGGCGTTCCCGCTGATATTTATTTTGGTGTTCGGCTTTATTGGCGGCGGCGGCGTAAAGGTTGATGTAGGCGTAGCACCGGGTACAGATACCGCAAACCCCATCTATAAAGCGCTTGAACAAACATCCATCATCAAACTCCACAAAGGGTTGGACACCCAATCGCTTAACCAAAATCTATCAAAAGGTAGTTTGGATGCGGTATTGCAAATTAAATCGAACAACTACGTTAAAACCGGCGATGGCAAAATGCGTCTCACATCCGGCAATGCTCCTTACACAGTTAATGTAAACTATACCACATCATCAGCCAAAGGCGATATATTTAAATCGATAATCACCAATATAAAAAATGAGGTGAATATCAAATTTATGCAGCAAGTGCTGGCAAGTCGTTCTGGCGGCGATGCAGATGCCGCTGCGCGTGCCGCCGCTGGTTTTCAAATGGCCGAAGTGCGTGAAAGCACCATCACAGGCCGCGCTTACAAAACCATTGATTTTATCTTACCCGGTCAGTTAGGTTTCTCGTTACTGAGTACAGGCGTATTTGGTACGGCGTTCGTGTTTCTGAGCCTGCGTATCACCTTAGTTATTAAGCGCTTTTTTGCTACGCCGGTTAAGCGGGCAAGTATTGTATTGGGCGAGGCGCTGGCACGTATCTGTTTCTCGCTGATTGGGGCCCTGTTTATAATTCTTATCGGCCATTTCGCTTTTGGCTTCACGCTGGTGCATGGGGCGGTAACGGTAATTAACATGCTCATACTGTCAGTCATCGGGTTGATCGTTTTTATGGGTTTTGGTTTCACCGTATCGGGCATCGCCAAAAATGAAAGCTCTGTGCCGCCGATAGCCAATATTATCACCCTGCCGCAGTTCCTACTGTCCGGCACTTTTTTCTCTATTGATAACTTTCCGGCCTGGTTACAGCCCGTAAGCCGCATTTTGCCCTTAACTTATTTAAACGATGCCATGCGCAAGGTGGCTTTTGAAGGTGCAGGGCTTGGCGACGTAACGCATCAGCTTTTAATATTGCTGATTTGGGGAATTGTGATTTATACCATCGCGGTAAAAACCTTTAAGTGGGAATAGTTTAATTAACATTAAAATAATATTAGGGACTTTCTGCTTAACATTAAAATAACATTACCGAAATACATTTGCATCATAATGTTAATCTGATGTTAAAAAATATCTTTTCGGGCTTACTGTTAATTCTGATATTAATTTCTTGTTCGGTAAATGTTAAGGCGCAAAACAGCAAAACGGGTACCTGGGGTATAGTAACCGTTGTTTTACCCGGCGATAGCGCGCACAAATGGGGTGGCTATATTGAGTTGCAAACCCGTACAAACACTTTGTTATATAACCAGCCTTTTTATTACGAAGTAAAAGGCGGCATAAGTTACGATATTGCTAAAAACTACACTGCCCTTATTGGTACAGGCCGTTACATCACTTATGATTATGACAACCTGGATGAGCCGCCAACCGCACTTGAAACCCGTTTGTGGGAGCAGTTGGTAGTTAACCAGTTTCTGGATCGCATCAAGATAGAGCACCGTTACCGTATTGAACAGCGCTTTTTTGAAAATACCGGCTACCGCAACCGTTTCCGTTACAGGTTAAACCTGGCCATACCCTTAAATCACCGTAAGGTAGATCCTAAAACCTGGTACATTGCCCTGTTTAATGAGGTGTTTTTAAATAATAAGGCACCGCATTTTGAGCGTAACCGTTTTTCGGCAGCTTTGGGTTATCAGTTTGATAAATCATTAAGCGTACAAGCCGGCTGGATCAACCAGTATAATTATACGCTTACATCGGCAGGGGCAAAAAATAACCTGGCCATTTTGCTGCAATACCGCATTAACAGTAAAAAGGTCAAACCAAGGGAGCATATACCGTCAATCCACGATTAAATAATCATTAAATACTAAATTGTAATTGCGTTTTAGCTAATTAGCTTTAACTTAGCGCAGTTTAAAGTTTTAATAAAAAACGCTGATAAATAACTATGAGTATAATAATTGATGTTCATGCACGCCAGATACTTGATTCGCGTGGTAACCCTACAGTTGAAGTAGATGTATTAACCGAAAATGGTGCACTTGGCCGCGCCGCAGTACCTTCAGGCGCATCAACCGGTGCCCACGAAGCTGTTGAATTAAGGGACGGCGATAAAGCTGTTTACCTGGGTAAAGGTGTTTTAAAAGCAGTTGCCAACGTAAACGAAAAAATCGCCCCTGCTTTAAAAGGCGTAGATGTATTTGAACAAAATACGATCGATGACATCATGATCAAATTAGATGGTACCGAAAACAAAGGTAACTTTGGTGCCAACGCTATATTAGGTGTATCATTAGCGGTTGCTAAAGCTGCAGCTCAGGAGAGCCGCCAGCCGTTATACCGTTACGTAGGCGGTGTTAACGCTAACACTTTACCTATCCCGATGATGAACATTGTTAACGGTGGTTCGCACTCTGATGCGCCTATCGCTTTCCAGGAGTTCATGATCATGCCTATCGGCGCTACTTCATTCTCTGAGGCTTTGCGTTGGGGTGCTGAGGTGTTCCACACACTTAAAAAGATATTACATGACCGTGGCCTGTCAACTGCGGTAGGTGACGAGGGTGGTTTCGCGCCAACCTTTGGTGGAACTGAAGATGCTGTTGAAACCATCATTCAGGCTATTGAAAAAGCAGGCTACAAAGCAGGTGAGCAAATTTACCTGGCGTTTGATTGTGCTGCTTCTGAGTTCTACGTAAACGGTAAATACGACTACACTAAATTTGAAGGCGAAAAAGGTGCTATCCGCACCAGCGCTGAGCAAGCTGAATACCTGGCATCATTAACTGAAAAATACCCTATCGTATCAATCGAAGATGGTATGGCTGAGGATGATTGGGATGGCTGGAAATTATTAACCGACCGTATTGGCAAAAAAGTTCAGTTAGTTGGTGATGATTTATTTGTAACCAACGTTAAGCGTTTGCAGGATGGTATTGATACCGATACTGCTAACTCTATCCTGGTAAAAGTAAACCAAATAGGTTCGTTAACTGAAACCATCAATGCGGTAACCTTAGCGCAAACTAATGGTTATACGTCAGTAATGAGCCACCGCTCGGGCGAAACTGAGGATGCTACTATTGCTGATTTGGCTGTTGCCCTTAACTGTGGCCAGATCAAAACCGGTTCGGCTTCACGTTCAGACAGGATCGCGAAATACAACCAGTTACTGCGTATCGAAGAAGAATTAGGCGAGAATGCCCGCTTCATCGGTAAAAACTTCAAGTTTTTGAAAAAGTAATTTGTTGATAGCCAAAAGCTAATTGCAAATTCTAATTATATTAAGGCCGGTTAATTCCGGCCTTTTTTGTTTTAATATGAACCGTATCTCAATTATTTGTCTTTCAATGTTTCTTTCTTTTTTCCTTGGATGTAATACTTCCGACGAAAAGTTACGTCTTACCTCGCCCTCAAAAAAATACAATTTGGTTGTTGATGTTAATAATGAAACAGAGAATAAAGCGAATAAAGGTTGCTTAAGATTAAAACTATATAATCAAAGCCACGAATTAGTGTATTTCATGCAAACCGGAGTATCGGATAACAATAAATGGCAGGTTTTGTGGCATCCAACTAACGATACCATTATTGTAGATAGTAAGGATATTGGTAATGCAGCATATCAAATAACAGCGGGAAAAAATATTAGCCCTGTTACATGGACAGATGAATTAAAGGTGGTAGCCGACAGCGCTTTTAAAACTAAGTATGATGATAATTAGACAAACTATCTTCAATCTCATTTATTACATATCGCATCTAAATCCTATCTTTGCCCATGCAAGAAAAAATCCTCATTCTTGACTTCGGTTCGCAGTTCACCCAGCTTATAGCGCGCCGTGTCAGGGAGCTTCGCATTTACTGCGAGATCCATCCCTTCAATAATTTTCCTGAAGTTGACGGCAGCGTAAAGGGCATCATCCTTTCAGGTTCGCCTTATTCGGTTCGTCAGGACGATGCGCCGCATTTTGATTTCGCTAAGTTTCATGGCTCATTGCCTATACTTGGCGTATGCTATGGCGCGCAGTACCTGGCCCACTTTAACGGCGGCGAAGTATTGCCATCAAGCACGCGCGAATACGGCCGTGCCAACCTGCAATACATCAACCACGAAAATCCGTTGCTGAAGATGATCCCGGCTGACTCGCAGGTGTGGATGTCGCACGGCGATACCATTGCCCGTTTGGCTGATAATTTTGAGGTAATTGCCAGTACCGATAGCGTACGTGTTGCCGCTTACCATGTAACCGGCTCACAAACCTACGGCATCCAGTTTCACCCCGAGGTAACGCACAGTGTGGATGGCAAGCAGCTGCTGCACAACTTTTTAGTTGATATATGCGGATGCGCGCAAGATTGGACTCCGGACTCATTTGTTGAAACTACCATCGCGCAGCTTAAAGAAAAATTGGGCGATGATAAGGTAGTGCTTGGCCTTTCAGGCGGTGTTGATTCATCGGTTGCGGCAGTATTGCTGCACCATGCTATCGGCAAAAACCTGCACTGTATATTTGTTGATAACGGCCTGCTGCGCAAGGATGAGTATGAGTTGGTGCTCGACTCATACAAGCACATGGGCTTGAATATAAAAGGCATTGATGCCAAGCAACGCTTTTACGATGCCCTGGCTGGTTTAACCGACCCTGAACTGAAACGTAAAGCCATAGGCCGTGTATTTATTGAGGTGTTTGATGATGCCGCGCACGAAGTGCAGGATGTAAAATGGCTTGGCCAGGGTACAATTTATCCTGACGTTATCGAGTCGGTATCGGTTAAAGGCCCATCGGCAACTATTAAATCGCACCATAACGTAGGTGGTTTGCCTGATTTTATGAAGCTGAAAGTAGTTGAGCCATTGAATACCCTTTTTAAGGATGAGGTACGTAACGTAGGCAAGGCTTTGGGTATTGATCCTAATATTTTAGGCCGCCACCCATTCCCTGGTCCGGGTTTGGCTATCAGAATATTAGGTGAGGTAACACCCGAGAAAGTGCATATATTACAGGAAGCCGATGCGATTTACATCAACAATTTAAAGGCTGCCGGTGTTTATGATAAAGTTTGGCAGGCGGGCACCATATTTTTACCGGTACAATCGGTAGGGGTAATGGGCGATGAGCGCACTTATGAAAATGCGGTAGCGCTTCGCGCGGTTGAATCAGTTGACGGTATGACGGCCGATTGGTGCCACTTACCGTATGAGCTGTTGGCCAAAATATCAAACGAAATTATCAATAACGTAAAAGGCATAAACCGGGTAGTATATGATATCAGTTCGAAACCACCGGCCACTATTGAGTGGGAATAAGTGGTTACTTATTTTAGTTGTTGCACTTGCTGCAGCGTGTTCGCCAAAAACACGCCCTGTTGGTAAGGGTACAACTAAGCCAACTGATAAAACTTCGGATAAGCCCGGCGATAAAGCCGATAAAAATAAAAAAGAGGACAAGGATGCCAAAAAGGTATCTGATAAAAGAGTATCGAACATTGCGTTGATACTGCCTTTCGGCTTGGATCATTTAAACCCCGGCGCTAACTACAGCGCCGCGGGTTTAAAAAAAGCTTCCATCGCGTTAGATTATTACCGGGGCTTCAAGCTCGCGCTTGACTCACTTACCGGCGAGGGCGCTAATTACCGTGTGCAGTTGTTCGACTCAAAGGATGAACCCTCACACTCGCACAGCCTGGCGTTAAACCCGCAGATAAAAAGCAGCGACCTGATTGTTGGCCCAGTATTTCCTGACGGGATGAAGGCCTTTACCACGGTACCGGGTAATAACAAAAAGCTGATCCTGTCGCCGTTGTCGCCATCGGCGCCAACAACCTATAATGCCGAGAACCTTATAACGGTTATACCGCCGCTGGAATATCATGCCCTGCGTGCGGCTGAATTTGCGGTAGAAAAGTCGAAGACAAAAAAGATATTCGTGCTTACATCCGGCTACAGCGCCGAGCTGCCTTACATCAGGTACTTCAAGAAGGCTGTTGACAGTTTAAGTAAAAAGAAAATAAAGGTGGTTCAACTAACCGTAACCCGGGGAAACCTGAAACCAATTGTTGCGCAGATGACCAGGTTTGACCGCAACTTTATGGTTATTCCCTCAACCAACCAGTCTTTTTTAAAGATTACGCTTTACTCGTTAGATACATTGGCCAAGCGTTACCCCATGACGGTAATCGGGCACCCCAATTGGGAGAAATTCAGCTTCCTGAAATCAGACCAGATGCAACGACTCAATGCGTATATCACCTCGGCAGACAGGGTGAATTATCGCTCGCAGGCTACCATAACTTTTATGCGCAATTATCGCCGTGCTTACCGCGCCGAACCAACAGAATATGCTATCAAAGCATTTGATGAAGGCATGTACTTTGGTCAGTTACTGGCTGATGATACCGATAAGCTGAAGAGCCTGGATGATAATGAGTTCAGGGGCTTACATAACAGCTTTGACTTTATTTATAAAAAAGGCCAGGGTTGGGTAAACAAACATGTTAACCTGTTGCGATACGAAAATTTTGAATTAAAGCAGGTGGAATGAAAGCACTGAATCAGCTAAAAACGTTTTTACGTATTTTGGATGAATATCCGGCTGATACGCCGTTAGGTAAATTTTTGCCGGGCTTTTACCGCCTCAACAAACAAATGGGCTCAACCGACCGTAAGGTGGCGGGTCGTTTGGTGTATAACTACTTCCGCCTCGGCCGGGCACTGCCTGCGCTGCCCCCCGAAGAGCGTTTGATGGTTGCCGAGTTCTTATGCAATACGCAATCCAACTCCTTCCTTCAGCATTTTAAACCCGAGTGGGCTGCTTGTATCGGCTTCAGCATTAACGAGAAGATCGCCCTTATCAAAACCACACATCCTGATTTTAAACTGGATGACGTTTTCCCCTGGACGGCTGAGCTCTCTGCCGGGGTAGAAAAGGATAAGTTTTTGCGCTCGTTCTTTATTCAGCCCGATTTGTATATAAGGGTGCTGCGCGGGCACGAAGCGCAGGTGAAAGCCGAACTGAATAAGGCCGATATTCTTTTTAAGGATGAGGGCGACGGCTGCCTTTGTTTACCCAACGGTACCAGGCTCGAAAACATCCTGCCCCGCCAGCAACATTTGTATGAGGTGCAGGACTATTCATCACAACAAACTGCCCGATATTTTAAACCAGAGCGCTGGGATAAATGGTGGGATGCCTGTGCAGCATCAGGCGGTAAATCATTATTGCTGCATAGTTTGCAGCCGGACATTAAGCTGGTGGTGTCTGATGTGCGCGAATCCATTCTGGCCAATCTTGACGAGCGTTTTCACCAAGCAGGTTTATTCAAATATCAAAAAAAAGTGCTTGATCTGACCCAAAACCCCGAACAGGAAATGCACGATTATGCATTTGATGGCATTATATTAGATGCCCCTTGCAGCGGCTCGGGTACCTGGGGGCGCACGCCGGAAATGATCAGCCAGTTCAATCCACAACGTATAGCTTTTTTTCAGCGTTTGCAGCAAAGCATCGCCCATAATGTAGCTAAATATCTTAAACCCGGTAAAGCGCTTATATATATCACATGCTCGGCTTTTAAGGCTGAGAACGAAGATGCGGTTGAATTTTTAACAACAGAGTTAGGCCTCCAACTGGAAAGCCAGCAAATTCTGAAGGGCTACGAACGTAAGGCTGATACCATGTTTGTAGCACGGCTTATTCGACAGGAATAAGTTTACAACCCGCTATTGCTCCTGAAAAGCTTTATCGCGATAGCTAATAGTATTACACCAAAGGCTTTGCGTAAAATGCTTAATCCGGCTTTGCCCAGCAGATGTTCCAGCCATTTTACATTTTTAAGTACCAGGTAAACAATGGTGGTGTTGATTACAATAGCCGCCAAAATATTCTGGGTTTGATATTGGGACTTTAAAGACAACAAAGTAGTCATGGTACCGGCACCGGCAATAAGCGGGAAGGCTAAGGGAACGATAGATACCGTTTTGGCCATCTCCGGGTCGTCCTTGAAAAATGTTATGCCAAGGATCATCTCCATCGCTATAATGAATATCACTATAGAGCCCGCTATAGCGAAAGAGGAGATATCAAGGCCAATGATATCCAACAGCTCGTTACCTATGAATAAAAAGGTTACCATGAGCACCAGCACCGCGATACTCGCTTTTTCAGATTGTATATGGCCGGCTCGCTGGCGTAACTCAATAATTACGGGTATTGATCCTAAAATGTCAATAATGGCAAACAGGATCATGGTAACGGAAAGTACCTCTTTAAAGATAAGTGGCTGCATAATTATAATGAAGGTCAGTGTTTAGCAATCCTGCCGTTTAAGCTTAAAGCTAAGCATTAAAGCGGTTAGGATGTACAAAGATGCTAAAAAGAAAATACTATGCAGTGATATGGCCGTAACAAAACCCGCTGTAACAGGGCCGAGGGTTTGCCCGATGGATGTGTACGATTGATTGATGCCTAAAACCTTACCTTGCTCATCGTCATTTGAATTGTCGGCAATTATGGCATTGAGCATGGGGTTACGCAGTCCGTTAAAAAGGCCGTATATACCTATCGCGATAGCGAATAGCCATAATCCGGCGAAGCCGGCAAGCGTCATGGCGCCTAAACACACCAACGTTGATAGCAGGAGTATTAAAGCTTTTGACCGGCATGCCCTTGTAAAAAAGGGCACCAGCAATTGCATAATAATACCTGTAACACCAAAACCGGCATAAAAAATCCCGGTTTGAGCCGGAGATAGTTTAAGCTCATCATTAGTAAATGTTTGGAAGCCGATGATCATGGCAAATTGTGCCATGGTCAGCAAAAAGCCGATAAATATGCTTACCCCAACGGTTTTTTGTTTGAGCACAGTAACCAGCGATGTAAAGCTGAATTTATAAGCCCGCCGGTCATCCTTTTTACAGTTGGTTTCCTTAAGTATAAAAACGGTTAATAGCACGCCGACAAGCGCTATAGCTGCCGCGAAGTAAAAGGGCACATGCATGCCGTATTTGCTGAGCAAGCCACCCAATGCAGGCCCGGCAACAAAGCCAAAACCAAACGCTGAGCTGAGTATGCCGAAATTCTTCGCCCGGTCTTCAGGGGATGAAACATCAGATACCATAGCTTGTGCCACCGAGATGTTGCCGCCGGTTAATCCATCCAATATACGCGCTGCAAAAAGCATGATGATGCTGCGTGCCTGCGCAAACAATATAAATGATATACAGGTGCCGATGAGGCTGATAATAAGTACCGGTTTACGGCCCCACTTGTCAGACAGTGAACCAAGGAGCGGCGTAGCAAAAAATTGTGCAATTGAAAAGGCGGCGGTGAGTAAACCCAAAGTTTCGCTGGTGATGCCAAATTTTTTACCGTAGCTGTATAACAGCGGCACAACAATGCCAAAGCCCATGGAGTTAATAACGCAAACAACGGCCAGTATCCACAGGCTTTTCTTCATTCAGTTTAGTTTTTTGTTTAAGTAGAAAGTATAAAAAGCAAAAAAGGTTCTGAAAATATTTTCAGAACCTTTTTCATATAAGTTTTAAACAAGATTATTCAGTGTAATGCGGGTTTGGCGGATCATTAGGAATGCTCAATTTACCGTTACGGATAAGCGAGTGCTTTTTACCGTAAACCATGTAAATAATTAAGCCTAATAGCATCCAGATAGCCAAACGTAACCAGGTATCTCCAGGTAATGAAACCATCATTGAGATACAGATTAAGATACCTGCAATTGGCACAAAAGGAACCCATGGCGTACGGAACGGACGAGGCGTATTTGGGTCGCTTTTACGCATCACCATTACACCAACGCAAACCAGTACGAAAGCAAACAGGGTACCGATAGATACCATTTCGCCTACCACGTGTACCGGTACAAAAGCAGCGAATAAGCTTACAAATACCGCAAACAGTAAGTTTGATTTATAAGGAGTCTGGAATTTTTTGTGAACTTTTGAAAATACAGATGGGATCAAACCATCTTTTGACATGGTATAGAATATACGCGACTGGCCCATAAGCATCACCAGGATAACTGAGGTATAACCGGCAAGGATAGCCAGAATGATGGCTTTTTGTAACCACGCGTAAGGTGTTTTAGCGATAGCTACGGCAACCGGGGCAGCACTGTCTTTAAATTCTTTATAGTTGGCAACACCTGTCATCACGTGCGAGAACAGTACGTATAATAATGTACAAGCCAATAACGAACCGATGATACCGATAGGCATGCCGCGCTTAGGATCTTTAGCTTCCTGGGCAGCGGTTGATACGGCGTCAAAACCAATAAATGCAAAGAATACCACACCCGCGCCGCGCAACACACCCGACCAGCCGAACTCACCGAATTTACCGGTATTCTCAGGGATATAAGGAACGTGGTTTGATGGGTTGATATAGCTCCAGCCCACTGCGATGAATACCAATACTACAGCTACTTTTAAAACTACCAGGATGTTATTTACAAAAGCTGACTCTTTAGTACCGCGGATAAGCAGTAACGAAAGGCAAACGATTATAAATACCGCCGGTAAGTTGAAATAGCCGCTAACTACGCTGCCGTCAGCAAGGGTTACGCTTTCCCATGGCGACATGGTAAACTGCGGCGGTATATGTATATCGTATAAATGGAGAAATTTGGTAAGGTATTGCGACCAACTGATTGATACTGTTGCCGCGCCAAGGGCATACTCCAACACTAAATCCCAACCGATTATCCATGCCATAAATTCGCCCATGGTTGCGTATGAATACGTATACGCAGAACCGGCGATAGGGATCATACTGGCAAATTCGGCATAGCATAAGCCGGCAAAAGCACAGCCAATAGCGCCAATAACAAATGAAATGGTTACCGCAGGGCCTGCATTGTTTGCAGCGGCTAAACCGGTTAGCGAGAATAAGCCCGCGCCAATGATAGCTCCAATACCCATGGTTACCAGGTTGAAGCTGCTAAGCGTTCGGCGTAAAGTGCCTTCGCCGCTTGCTGATGCTTCTTTTAGTAATACATCAAGTGGTTTTTTAAATCTCATATATAATGTCAGTTAATATATCAAGTCCAAACCTACTTAATTTTATTGATATGATAAAGCACTGATTATATCATCAAAACAAAACAATATTTTTTGTGTATGCCGGTGCAAATATTTCAAAATTGTTACCGTTAGGTGCTAAGCTTTGGCGCGGTCGTTATAAATTTTAACTAGGATATCTGCACTTAGCGGCTTTACCAGATACGACTTAACAAAGGGATAAGTTTTCGATTTCAGCATGTCGTCAGCATCAATAGATGAACTGACGATGTATATATCTATCGGCTTGCTGATATTTTGGTGCAGCTGTTTGTACCGGTCTAAAAATCCCCAGGCATTAATATCGGGCATGTTAATGTCAAGCAGGATAACGTCAGGGAGTTCGTCGGTATTGGTTAAATTCTGCTCTATAAATTTTAAGGTTTCCAATCCGTTGGTAACGTGCTTAGTGTTTTCAAAAAGGCCGGTATTCTTAAGCAGCTTCAACGCGATAAAATGTTCCATCGGGTTGTCGTCTATCATCAATATTCTGTTCATGTTATCGTAATTATACAAGTATCAACCAAATACTATACCTACGCGTTAAAATCGGCTTTTGAAGGTGAAATTCACTGCCTTGATTTACCGTTTAAAAACTGTGGGGAAATTACCGCCCACAATGTGTGGAATGCAGCAAACATTACCTCATAAAAAGCAAATGGCACAACCTGTTGCAGTTGTGCCATTTTACGTATTAAAGCCGGTGCTTTTGCGGGCTGGTTATTGTTTTTTCTAATGATTGTTCCTTGATCTGCTTTTGTATCCGTTCGTTGGTATTTACTTCGTGATGCAGATGCGGGGCGATAACCAGGGATACGATGGACATTAGCTTGATCAGGATGTTCATTGACGGGCCTGAGGTATCCTTAAACGGATCGCCCACGGTATCGCCGGTTACTGATGCCTTATGCGGTTCTGATTTTTTATAGTAGATCTCCCCATTGATCTCCACGCCTTTTTCAAAGGATTTTTTAGCATTATCCCAGGCGCCGCCCGCGTTGCTTTGGAAGATGCCCATTAGCACACCTGAAACGGTAACCCCTGCCAGCAAGCCACCCAATACTTCGGGGCCAAAAGCAAAACCGATGATAATAGGTGTGATCAGAGCGATAAGCCCTGGGGCCACCATTTCGCGAATGGAGGCTTTGGTTGATATGGCGACGCACTTTTCGTATTCGGGCTTGGCTTTATATTCCATTATGCCGGGTATCTCCCTAAACTGGCGACGCACTTCCTCAACCATAGCCATAGCCGCCCTGCCTACAGCTGATATGGCCAATGCCGAGAAGATGAAAGGTATCATACCGCCCACAAACAAACCGGCCAATACGTCGGCCTTGTAAATATCAATATGCTCAATACCGGCAACGCCAACAAAAGCCGCGAACAAAGCTAATGAGGTAAGCGCCGCCGATGCTATGGCGAAGCCCTTACCTGTGGCGGCGGTAGTATTACCTACCGCATCTAAATTATCGGTACGGTGCCTTACTTCTTCGGGCAGGCGGCTCATTTCGGCAATACCGCCGGCATTGTCGGCAATAGGACCGAAGGCGTCAATGGCCAGTTGCATGGCGGTGGTAGCCATCATGCCTGCGGCGGCAATAGCAACGCCATATAATCCCGCAAAATAATATGAACCGTAGATACCCGCCGCCAACACCAGTATAGGCAATACGGTTGACTCCATACCGATAGCCAAACCGCCGATTATATTAGTAGCGTGCCCTGTTGAAGATTGTTTAATAATGCTCAGTACCGGACGTTTGCCCATAGCGGTATAGTATTCGGTGATGATGGACATGAGGGTGCCCACAATTAAACCAACGATGATGGAAAGGAATACGCCTGTTTTATCAAATACCTTGGCGCCCTCTTTAACCGTATCTGTACCTGGTACCAGATCGCGGGTAAGGTGCAGGTTGCCGTCGGGCAGCATCCAGTTAACCACAAAAAATGTGGCTATGGCTGTAAGTATAATGGATGCCCAGTTGCCTATATTCAGTGCGCTTTGCACACTGTCTGTTTCGTTTTTAATTTTTACGAATGAAGCTCCTACGATGGAAAAAACAAGTCCCAAACCCGCGATCACCATAGGCAGCAATACCGGGGCAATGCCGCCGAACGCGTCGAGTGAAACGATCTCTCTGCCCAAAACCATCGTAGCCAGCATGGTAGCCACGTACGATCCGAAAAGGTCGGCGCCCATACCGGCTACGTCGCCCACATTATCGCCCACGTTATCGGCGATTGTAGCGGGGTTACGTACGTCATCTTCAGGTATACCCGCTTCAACTTTCCCTACAAGGTCGGCACCCACGTCGGCAGCTTTGGTATAAATACCGCCACCCACACGGGCGAATAAAGCGATAGACTCGGCACCCAGCGAGAAACCGGCCAGCACTTCAAGCGCTTTTTCCATATCCTCGCCATTAACCTCGGCGCCAACGTACATTTTATAGAAAACGATAAACAGCGACCCTAAACCTAGAATAGCTAAACCGGCAACGCCAAGGCCCATCACGGTGCCGCCGGTAAATGATACTTTAAGCGCTTTAGCCAAGCTGGTACGTGCAGCTTCGGTAGTGCGCACATTGGCTTTGGTGGCAATGCGCATACCAATGTAACCCGCAAAGGCAGATAGCAGCGCGCCAATAACAAACGAGATAGCGATTACCGGGCTTGAGGTACTAACCGTAGTGCCCGACCATGCCAGCAATATTACCGCAATGATCACAAAATAACTCAGTACCTTCCACTCGGCACGTAAAAATGCCATGGCGCCCTGGGCTATGTAACCGGCAAGTTCAGTCATGTTGGCATCGCCGGTGGGCTGTTTGCTAACCCAGGCCGCTTTACCGGCCATTACAATGATACCCACAATGCCCAATAGCGGGATCAGATAGATCAAGTAGTTGTTTAAAAACTCCATAAAAATTGGTTATAATTTGGTTTATAATACCCCGTAGAAGAAATAATGGGGTTAAATGCAAATTAGTAAAAAATATATTACAAAGGCATGATATTAAACTTTTTAAAAAGTACATAACAGCTTATTTACAGTAATACGGGCAGTTGCCCGTTGGTTAATTTCGGTGAGTAAGTGGCTAATTTCGGTGCTTTTGGTTACTGAAATTTATACTTATCTTAACCCACATATTAACTAACCCTCAAAACAATTGTATGAAAGAAAACACTTCTTCCTCCGGAATGAAGCATGAACTTGGCCTGCTTGACGGCACTATGCTGGTTGCAGGTTCCATGATAGGCTCGGGTATTTTTATCGTAAGCGCCGACATTATCCGTAATGTAGGTTCGGCAGGCTGGCTGATCGCCGTATGGCTCATCACCGGTTTCATGACGCTTACCGCGGCTGTTAGCTATGGCGAGCTGAGTGCCATGTTCCCCAAAGCAGGCGGGCAGTATGTTTATCTTAAAGAGGCATACAATAAACTGATTGGCTTTTTATACGGATGGAGTTTTTTCGCGGTGATACAAACCGGTACCATAGCGGCGGTAGGGGTGGCATTCTCTAAATTTTTTGCCTACCTGTGGCCTGCGGTTAGTGAGGATAACGTTTTATTCAGCTTTAATTATTGGGGCGATAAGGTTTTTAATTTCAGCGCGGCGCAGCTGGTGTCTATTATCCTGATCATCTTGCTTACCTACATTAATACTAAAGGTGTTAAGGGCGGTAAAATCATTCAAACCACTTTTACCATTACCAAACTGGTGAGCTTATTCGGCCTCATCATCTTCGGTTTTATTATGGCCAAAGGCGATGTATGGACAGCCAATTGGACAAACGCCTGGGATTTGCATAACCTGAACAAGGATGGATCAACCGTAAACCTTACGATGGTTGCCGGTTTGGGTGCCATAGCGGCATCGCTGGTAGGTTCAATATTCAGTAGCGACTCTTGGAACAGCGTGACTTTTATTGCCGGGGAGATGAAAAACCCGCAGCGTAACGTAGGCCTGAGTTTATTTTTAGGTACGCTGATCGTAACTATTATATATGTAGCGGCTAATGTAATGTATACTTCGGTTCTTCCTTTGCAGGAGATCGCGAATGCGGAAAAGGACCGTGTGGCCGTATCAGCCTCAACCGTAATTTTTGGCAATATAGGTACATTGCTTATCGCCCTCATGATTATGATCTCCACCTTCGGCTGTAATAATGGGTTGATTTTGGCCGGAGCGCGTGTCTATTACACCATGGCTAAGGATGGCCTGTTCTTTAAAAAGACAGGTACGTTAAATAAGTTCTCGGTGCCTGAGTACGGCCTCTGGCTGCAATGCGGTTTAGCTTGTATTTTATGCTTGAGCGGCACATACGGTAACCTGCTGGATATGATATCATTGGTCGTAGTGATATTTTACGTGCTGACTATCATTGGCATATACATACTCCGCGTAAAAAGCCCGGATGCGCCTCGCCCATACAAAGCTTTTGGTTACCCCGTGTTGCCTGCTATTTATGTGTTGATGGGTATTGCGTTTTGTGTATTACTATTGATATATAAACGTGAGTATTCATTACCCGGGCTTATTATAGTTTTAATTGGCATACCTATCTATTATATTGCGAAGCGAAACATAAAAGAGGACGATGAGAAAACGGAGCTGGTTGGTTAGCTTTTTATTAGTTACAGGATACGCCCATGCCCAAACGCTACAGCAGCAATTGCAAACAGCGTTTGGCAAATTACAGCAAGACAGCCAGTGCCGCTATGCATCGGTATCATTAACCGTGCTAGATGCTAAAACCGGCGAACAGGTATTTGCCGCTAACCCCAACATGGGGCTGGCCACGGCATCGACATTGAAAACCATAACCTCGGTAACGGCCTTTAACCTTTTGGGAGCTAATTACCAGTATCAAACTACCGTTGGCTATACCGGCAGCATTGCCGCTGATGGTACCCTCAATGGCAGCATCATTATAAAAGGTGGCGGCGACCCAACCCTTGGTAGCTGGCGCTGGAATACGACTAAAGAGAATTACATATTAAACCTGCTGGTGGCCGCGGTGCAAAGGGCGGGTATTAAAAAAATAAGCGGCAGTATTATTGGCGACGACAGCGCCTACGGCACACAAGCCATTCCAGACGGCTGGATATGGCAGGATGTAGGCAACTACTATGGCGCAGGTATCAACGCCCTGTGCTGGCACGAAAACCAGTTTGACATCAAGCTGAAAACCGGTGCTGTTGGTACGCCTATCTCAGTTGACCGTACCGTACCGCTGATGCCTTACCTGGGTTTTAAAAGCGAGCTCACCAACGCCCCTGCCGGTACCGGCGACCGTGCTTTTATTTATCTGCCGGTTGGTGGTAAGCTAATGTATCTGCGTGGTACTTACGCGGTCGATCAAACCAAGAAAACGGTATCGGGTGCAATACCCGACCCGGCTTTTGACGTGGCCCTGCGGCTGACCGATACCATGAATCGCCTCGGCCTCAAGGTAAGCGGCGAACCACAATCAACCCTGACGCTTGCCGTTAAAGGGGAAGCCGCGCCTGCTATAGCAAAAACGCTGACCGTTATTGAATCGCCGGAACTGAACAAGATTATTTACTGGCTTAATCAAAAAAGCCTTAACCTGTATGCCGAGCAGCTACTAAAAACCATCGCCCTGAAGGCAGGTAAAGAGCCTACTACACCCAATGGTATTACCGTACTACAGGATTTTTGGAAAGCTAAAGGCATCGATATAAAAACACTTAATATTTATGATGGCAGCGGCCTGTCGCCGGGTAACCGGGTAACTACGCTTACCATGGCGCGCATACTGCAATCGGCCAAAAGCGAGGCTTGGTATAAGTTTTTTTATGAGAGCCTGCCGATATATAATGATATGAAAATGAAAAGCGGCAGTATTGCCGATGTACTGGCTTATACAGGCTATCAAACCTATAAGGGCCGCGAGCTATGTTTTTCCATCATTGTAAATAATTACAACGGTACCACCAAAGGCATCAAGGAAAAGATGTTCCGTGTGCTGGATGTGATGAAATAAGTGTTACTTGAATTTGAGCACAACCTTTTTGCCGGAAATACTTTCGAGCAGGGGTTTAAATATAAGCTGGGCATTGTCGCGCGCTTTGCCGGTAATGTTCATCTTCTTGCTTTCTTCAAGTATCTTTTTCTCGGCTATCTTGTAAACATCCTCCACCATATCCCGCGCATTGCTCGGGAACCAGGCACCAGTAATGTCATACACCTTTGATTGCTGATGATCGAGCTTGGCGTAACAGATTTCGGGCTGCGGCAGAACAACAATAACGCTGTCTTTATTTTGGGTAATGTCTTCCTGCTTAACCTTGGTTAGGTCAATACAGGCGGTAACCTCGCCAACGGCCAAAAACAATACTTTTTCATCGGGCAAAAAGGTATGTACTTCCTTCTTCTCTACAATATCTTTCATGGCATATTTAACCAGTTCCAGCTTGCCCATGCTGGTTATTTTTTGCACCATTACTACCTGGCTTACCTCGGTTTTAGTTTCGGTAAACTGGCGCTTAATGTAAAAGAAAAGGAAAGCCAAAAAGCCAACGATCACTAAAAGGATAATCAGGCTGAGGGACACACGACTGCGGGTACTTGACATTTTTTTTGTTTTAAACTAACGTATTCTGGAATGCGTCATTGCAAGGTACGAAGCAATCTCTTTATACAAGTTACGTCTGAATATCCTAAAAAGATTGCTTCACTATCGTTCGCAATGACGAAAACTAATTATCTCATTCCAAACTTCCGTTAAACTAAAAGAGCAGACCTGAATCTGCTCTTTTAGTTTAATTACGGTATTTAAAGATTACGCGTAGGTTACATTCAGGCTGATAGGCACGCTCAAAGCTTTTGATATGATACAGTTTGCTTTAGCGCCTTCGGCAACTTCTTTAAATTGCTCTTCAGATACGCCATCAATAACAGATGCTTTCAGTTCCAGGTGGATGGCGGTAACTTCAAGTTTAGCCATGTCCAGCTCAAGGATGGCTTCAGTGTTCAAATCACCGGCAGTGATGCCCTGCTGAGTTAACGTAGCGCTAACTGCCATAGTGAAGCAGCCTGCATGAGCGGCAGCTAAAAGCTCCTCAGGGTTGGTACCCACGCCACTTTCAAAACGGGTTTTAAATGAATATTGCGTTTGGCTAAGGGTGGTGCTTTGCGTGCTTAATTCGCCTTTGCCTTCTTTTAAATTTCCGGCCCAGTGGGCGGTTGCTGTACGTTTCATAGTTATTGATTTATTGTTTAGTTTGTATGTAAAGTTAGATATTAATAAGCTAATAGTTCATAGATCATAGTGATTGAAATTTTCAGTCCTATTTGATGATTACAGGTCATTGTGAGTTAAGTGTTTATTAAACTCCGGCCATGAACTATCAACTATGATCTATGAACAACTGACTAAATCAACTCCACTTCGCGCGCTCATACTGCACCGGCCACTGTATTTCCTGGCCAAGTTCGTGGGCGGCACGTAGGGGGAAATGCGGGTCGCGTAATAATTCACGGGCTAATAGTACGATATCAGCCTGACTGCTTGCGATAATGGCATTAGCCTGCTCCGGTTCGGTAATCATACCTACTGCGCCGGTAAGTATGCCGGTGTCTTTCTTAATGGTTTCGGCAAACTCCACCTGGTAGCCCGGTTTTACGGGAATGGACGCGCGCGGCACGTTACCGCCGGTTGAGGTATCGATCATGTCGACACCGGCTTCTTTCAGCTTTTTGGCCAGCTCAACGGAATCTTCAATAGTCCAGCCGCCTTCAGTCCAGTCGGTAGCCGAAATGCGTACAAACAAGGGCAGGCTGGCAGGCCAAACCTCCTTAACAGCCTCAACCACTTCAAGTACCAAGCGTATGCGATTTTCAAAACTGCCGCCATATTCATCGGTACGGTGATTACTTAACGGCGAATAAAACTGGTGCAATAAATAACCGTGTGCGGCATGTATCTCAACTACTTTAAAACCTGCTGCTACGGCCCTCGAAGCGGCGGCTTTAAAATCAGCCTTTACTTTTTCGATGCCTGCTTTATCCAGTTCAGCCGGAGCTTCGGTGCCTTCTGCAAAAGGCAGTGCACTGGGCGCTACGGTTGGCCAGCCGTTAGGCTGGTCAGACGGGATAAGTTTACCGCCTTCCCACGGTTTTTGATGGCTGGCTTTACGGCCCGCGTGGGCCAGTTGTATGCCCGCCACCGCACCTTGCTCATGTATAAAATTGGTGATCTCTTTTAGTTTTTCAATGTGTTCATCCTTCCAGATACCCAGGTCGGCAGGAGATATACGGCCTTCGGGTGATACGGCCGTGGCCTCGGTGATCAGCAAGCCTGCGCCGCCAATAGCACGGCTGCCCAGGTGTACCAGGTGCCAGTTATTTGCGAAGCCATCAGTACTCGAATACTCGCACATTGGCGATACGGCAATGCGGTTACGCAGGGTAACCTCTTTTATAGTTATAGGTGAAAAAAGCGTGCTCATTATTTAAATGTTTCAGCAAATATGAACACTCAGGTTTTGGTATTGTTCAGCGGAGTGTAAAATGGATTTTTATAAGATATATGTTATAAATAGATGACATTATGGTCGACTGACACGCTCGCTAATCTCAGGATTGCTGATAACATATTTTATAGTTACGGTATCTAACGGATGATATTCGTAATCATCAGTATCTCCCTCATAGTATTTTCCATCAACAAAATAGCGGTAGGAATACGTTGGTTCACCTTTGTTCCCGGGAAAGTTTTTTTTATTAATTACGATTGCTTTGATAGTTCTAACAGGCTCCGTTGCCAGTAAGTTTCTTTCATAAGAATTCTTAGCTATCGTGTAGAAAAACCATCCTACAGAAAACAGACCAATAAAAATCCTCAGATATAAGAATAGACTTATAGATGAGGATTTTTTAGGATTTTTACGATTACTCATGTTTTGATTCTGCATCAGCCTTTATAAAAGGTTGACGCGAATTATACCAGGTACTCAAATAAAGTTTGATCGCGGTTTATCTCGATAACATCAAAGCGGTGGGCAGCCATGCGTTGTAGCAGGGCAGGGTAGTCTTCGGCCGATTTTAGCTCGATACCTACCAGTGCCGGACCGTTCTCCTTAGCGGTTTTTTTGATGAACTCGAAACGGGTAATATCATCACCGGGGCCAAGCACATTGTTCACAAACAGTTTAAGAGCGCCAGGGCGTTGCGGAAAGCGAACAATGAAGTAATGTTTCAGTCCTTCGTACAACAATGATTTCTCCTTGATCTCGGCCATGCGGTCAATATCATTGTTACCGCCGCTGATAACGCACACTACTTTTTTGCCTTTTATCTGCTCCTTACAAAGGTCAAGCACGGCAACAGACAGGGCGCCGGCAGGCTCCACCACAATAGCATCCTCATTATATAATTTCAGGATGGTGGTACATACCTTGCCTTCGGGTACCAGCAGCATATCATCCAGTACCTCGCGGCATATCCGGTAAGTTAGCGTTCCCACACGTTTTACCGCGGCGCCGTCAACAAAGCGGTCAATTTCATCGAGCGTTACAGGCTCGTTATTCGCAAATGCACCCACCATTGACGGCGCGCCTTCCGGCTCAACACCAATTAATAATATATCAGTATTATGCTGCTTTAAATAGGTACCGACACCGGCAGCCAACCCGCCGCCGCCAACAGGCATTATTACAGCCTCAACATCGGGCAGTTTATCCAGTATCTCAACACCTACAGTTCCTTGTCCCTCAATAACCCGTTGCGTATCAAAAGGGGGAATAAAGGTCATGTTATTAGCTTCGGTGTAGGCTAACGCTTCGCGCAGGCAATCGTCAAACGTATCGCCGGTAAGTACGATCTCAACATTGTCGCCGCCAAACATCTGGGTTTGTTTCACCTTTTGTTTCGGGGTGATCTCGGGCATAAAAATAACGCCTTTGGTACCTAACCTGCTGCATGAAAAGGCAACACCCTGGGCATGGTTACCCGCGCTGGCGCAAACCACGCCACGGCTTAGCTGCTCGGCATTTAACTGGCTGATCATGTTATAAGCGCCGCGCAGTTTGTAGGAGCGTACTACCTGTAAATCTTCACGTTTGAGGTAGATCTCGCACTCGTATTTTGCTGACAGGCCGGCATTGTATTGCAGGGGGGTATGGTTAACCACCCCGTCAAGCCGTTGGTAGGCCTGTTCAAAATCAAGCTGATGTTCGGTTTCAGTACTCATCAATAATTATTTTACTAAGCGATAAGCCATCAAACCTTGCAGATCGGTATCGTTTATATCCAGTTTGCTATCCGCCAGCGTTAAAAAACGTTGGTAAGTTTCAGCCAGTTCTTCTTTATTAAGCTGGAAGCCCAAGCGCTCCAGGTGAAATTTCAACGCATGGCGGCCGCTGCGGGCCGTCAGCACAATGCTCGCGCTCGGGAAACCTACATCTTCCGGACGGATGATCTCGTAATTCTCACGCATTTTCAAGAAACCATCCTGGTGTATGCCCGAGCTGTGTGCAAAAGCATTAGCCCCAACGATAGCCTTATTCGGCTGAACGGGCATACGCATTTGGGTGCTCACCATGCGGCTCATCTCGTAAAACTTGGTACTGTTGATATTGGTATGCAGGCCAAGGGTTTGATGCGTTTTCAGGATCATTACCACTTCCTCAATAGAGGTGTTTCCTGCACGTTCGCCGATACCATTAATGGTGCCTTCAATCTGGCGGGCACCGTTTTGTAACCCGGCAATAGAGTTGGCGGTGGCCAAACCCAAGTCGTTATGGCAATGTACCGATATAATGGCCTGATCGATATTGCGTACATTCTCTTTCAGGAAACGGATCTTGCTGCCGTACTGATCGGGCAGACAATAGCCATTAGTATCGGGGATGTTTACTACCGTTGCACCGGCGCCAATAACGGCTTCAACCATTTTGGCCAGGTACTCAATATCGGCACGACCGGCATCCTCGGCGTAAAACTCAATATCCTCAACAAACTTTTTGGCGTATTTAACGGCATCAACAGCGCGCTCTAATATCTCCTCACGGGTGCTGTTAAATTTGTGCTTGATGTGCATATCGCTCGAGCCGATACCGGTATGTATACGCGGGCGTTTGGCATATTTAAGCGACTCGACAGCGGCATCAATATCACCTTTGTTAGCGCGTGTTAAAGCGCAAACGGTAGGTTCTTTTACGGCTTTTGATATTTCAACAACGCTTTGAAAATCGCCTGGGCTTGAGATAGGGAAGCCCGCTTCAATAACGTCCACGCCGAGCGCTTCCAGTTCGCGTGCTATCTCAATTTTCTCAGGGGTTGTTAACTGGCAACCCGGTACCTGCTCGCCATCGCGCAGCGTGGTATCAAAGATGTAGACTCGGTTGGGATCGTGTAACATATTTTTAATCTTTTTAGATGTGAGATATTAGATGCGGGATATAAGTTCCTATCTAAACCTTACACTGGTGTTTTTTTATAATTATACGCTTGGTGAGAATGATCATCTCACATCTTATATTCAAATCTTTATTAACTTTCTTTAACTGCTATAAACCTTAAGCGCTTATAGTCAGCATACCATTGCCCGCCTTCGTTGTAGTGCGGTTCAAGCAGGGCGGTAACTTCCTGCAACATTTGTTGTTTTTCATGTTCAGGCACGCCCACTAAATACAGCGGCGCAAACATGGTGATCCATTTGGCTACGCCCTGATCGCCATCCTGCAATGGTGTCTTGCGGTCAAAGTGCGCCGCGAACGATACCCTGAAACCATGTGCTTCCAGTTTTGATGTGTATTCGCCCAATGATGGAAAATACCATATTTCGCTTTTTGCCTGCCGATGATATCCGTGCTGCTCCAATACCTGTTTGGTAGCGGCTATCAGGTGTTGTACGTTGCCTTTGCCACCCATTTCGGCTACAAAACGACCGCCGGGTTTAAGGCTTTTGTATACACAATCCATCATAGCATCGGCATTTTTTATCCAGTGCAAAACAGCATTGCTAAAAACGGCATCATACTTTTCGGTCGCCTTAAATTTAGTGGCATCTTCAACTGCGAAATCAACATCCGGGTAATTGGCTTTAGCCTGGCGGATCATTTCTGCAGAGCTATCTGTGCCTTTAACTATAGCGCCTAAATCATGCAGTTGCTGTGTAAGGTAGCCGGTACCGCAGCCCAGGTCGAGTATATGCTCACCGGGTTGGGCGTTCAGTAACTCCAACACATTCTCCCCGTATTGAAATACAAAGGCATGTTTTTGGTCGTATAATTCAGCGTTCCATTTCATTGGTACCCCTCTCTTATCTCCCCAAAGGGGAGAGGCTCTTTTTTTTTAAATTATAATGGCAACTCCTCGTTAATCTCCTCCCTTTGGGGAGGCCGGGAGGGTTACAAATATTCCAGTACTTTTTGGCCCATGGCGGTGGTGCCTAATATTTTGGCTTTGTCGGTGTTGGCATCGGCAATGTCGCCGGTGCGGTAGCCGTCTTTTAGTACTTTGTCGATAGCGTCGGTTATCTTTTTAGCTTCCTCTTTCAGGCCGAAGCTGATCTCGAACATCAGCGCTACGGATAGGATAGAAGCCAGCGGGTTGGCTTTATCCTGCCCGGCAATATCATGCGCCGAACCGTGGATAGGCTCAAAAAAGCCGGTGCCATCACCTACCGAGGCAGAAGCAAGCATACCCATTGAGCCCGCGATCTGCGAAGCCTCATCGGTCAGGATATCACCAAAAAGGTTGGCGGTAAGCACCACATCAAACTTTTTAGGGTTTTTAACCAGTTGCATGGCGGCGTTATCAATAAACATGTGTTCGGTTTCAACGTCAGGGTAGTTTTTGGCTACTTCCTGCACAACCTCACGCCACAGGCGCGATGCCTCCAATACGTTAGCCTTATCAACCGAGCACAGGCGTTTGCCACGCGCGCGGGCAGCTTCATATGCCTTTGTTGCAATGCGCTCAACCTCATAACGATGATAGATCATTAGATCAGAAGCTGTGTTGCGGTCTTCGCTGCGTTTCTTCTCGCCAAAGTAAACATCGCCTGTCAGTTCGCGGAAGAACAGAATATCCGTTCCCCTTAGAATTTCAGGCTTCAGGCTTGATGCATCCAGCAACTCATCAAACAGCATGATGGGGCGCAGGTTGGCATACAGGCCAAGTTCCTTGCGTATCTTTAACAATCCCTGCTCCGGGCGAACCTTCGCCGATGGATCGTTATCGTATTTTATATGGCCGATGGCACCAAAAAGGATGGCATCACTGGCTTTTGCTTTTTCCAGAGTTTCATCAGGCAGCGGGTTACCGGTTGCCTCAATGGCTGCATGACCCATCAGCGCCTCGTCAAACGTAAATTCATGTCCGCCTGCCGCGCCAACCTTTTCCAGTACCGCCTTACCCCAGGTAGTAACCTCCGGCCCGATGCCGTCGCCTGGTATTACTAAAATGTGTTTTTTCATTTGCCCCCTAACCCCCTAAAGGGGGAATAAGTGTTTAATATGTATGTTATAATTATTGAATCGGCTCTCCGGTTCCCCTTTAGGGATTAGGGGCCTTTTCAAATTCCTCTACCGCTGCCCTGTTGCTCAGTATGTAATCAATATCATCGTACCCGTTTATTAAACAGGCTTTTTTATACGGATTGATCTCGAAGCTTTCTTGTTCGCCAGTTGTTGAGATTTTGATCACCTGGTTTTCAAGGTCAATGTCTACAACGGTAGTATGATCGGCAAATACCGCATCGAAAATCTTTTTCAGGAAATCGTCGCTCACCTGTACCGGCAGCAAGCCATTGTTAAGGGCATTGCCCTTAAATATGTCGGCAAAAAAGCTGCTTACCACGGCATCAAAACCATAATCAGATATGGCCCAGGCCGCATGTTCACGACTACTGCCGCAACCAAAGTTTTTGCCAGCTACCAGCACCTTACCGCTGTAGGTGGGGTGGTTTAATACGAAATCGGCTTTTGGCTGATCGTTCTCGTCAAAGCGCCAATCGCGGAAAAGGTTATTGCCGAAGCCCTCACGGGTAGTGGCCTTCAAAAAACGCGCGGGAATGATCTGATCTGTATCAATATTCTCGATAGGCAGAGGCACCACGGTGGTTTGTATATGTTTGAATATTTTTGTCATGATGATTTTGTTCACTTCATTGCGAGGTACGAAGCAATGAAGATGTTAACCGACTAATTCCTCCTCGTTCAGCATTTCTCTAATATCAGTAACTCTACCGGTAATAGCTGCAGCAGCAGCGGTTAGCGGGCTGGCTAACAAGGTGCGGGAGTTTGGTCCCTGGCGGCCTTCAAAGTTGCGGTTTGAGGTTGATACGCAGTATTTACCTGCCGGTATCTTGTCCTCGTTCATGCCTAAACATGCGCTGCAACCCGGTTCGCGCAGCGGGAAGCCTGCTGATTCAAATATCTTGTCCAAGCCTTCGGCTATGGCTTGTTGTTCTACTTGTTTTGAGCCGGGTACTACCCAAACCGTAACATTCTCGGCCTTGTGTTTGCCTTTTACAAAGGCGGCCACCTGGCGCAGATCCTCAATACGGGAGTTGGTACAACTACCAATGAATACATAGTCGATCGGTTTGCCTAACAACTGCTCATTATCGTGCAGGCCCATATAATCAAGGGCTTTTTTGTATGAGCCTTGTTCCTTAGCCTCAAAATCCTCCGTAGCGGGTACCTGTTGTGTAACACCGATGCCCATACCCGGATTAGTACCGTAGGTGATCATCGGCTCAATATCTTCGGCATTAAAGGTTAATACCGAATCAAACTCGGCATCGTCGTCAGAGTAAAGTGTTTCCCAATAGGCTACGGCTTTATCCCATTCTTCGCCTTTAGGGGCAAATTCACGACCTTTTACATAGTCGATAGTGGTTTGGTCGGGCGCTATTAAACCACCGCGGGCACCCATTTCGATGCTCATATTGCAGATGGTCATGCGGCCTTCCATGCTCAGCGAACGGATGGTATCACCGGCATATTCAACAAAGTAACCGGTACCGCCTGCGGCCGATATTTTGCTGATGATGTATAGTATTATATCTTTTGCACCCACGCCTTTTTGCAGGGTGCCGTTAACTTCAATTTTCATGCGTTTAGGGCGCGATTGCAGTAAGCACTGGGTGGCCAGTACCTGCTCAACCTGTGATGTGCCAATACCAAACGCTATCGACCCGAAGGCGCCGTGGGTAGAGGTATGGCTGTCGCCGCAAACATAAGTGCTGCCGGGGCGGGTTATGCCCAGCTCTGGGCCTATTACGTGCACTATGCCCTGGTATGGGTGGCCGAGGCCATAAAGTTCAACGCCAAATTCGGCGCAGTTTTTTGTAAGCATATCCACCTGGTAACGCGATAGCTCCTCCTTGATAGGCAGGTGCTGATCCCAGGTAGGTACGTTGTGATCGGCCGTGGCAACGGTTTGCTTCGGCCTGAAAACAGGTAATCCACGCTGGCGCAATCCGTCAAAAGCCTGCGGACTGGTAACCTCGTGGATAAAGTGTGTATCGATGTACAAAATATCCGGAAATCCCTCCTTGCTGCTAACAACGTGGGCATCCCAAATCTTATCAAATAATGTCTTTGCCATTTTTCTTTTTGTCCTATTGTATATGTAATGTGCGATAGTCAGTTAGGTTGCCCATTACATGTTTAACTCAATCATCGCTTTTGCAATATATCCCCCTTTGCACAAGCAAAGGGGGATGAGTTATTTTTGTGGCTTTCGGCTAATGTTACGCTTCTACCGCCTGGTTCTCGGGGCGAAGGCTGCGTACAGTTTTACCTGCCTGCCATAATTCGCTGTCACGTAGTTCAGCAAGTTCGGCGTTAAGTTTTTCACGGTAATCAGGCTGGCTGTTTGAGTCGATAGAACGTTGTGACTCTTTGCCGGTAGCAACGCTGTTGTATAATTCTTCAAACACCGGTTTAGTAGCGTCACGGAATTTTTTCCACCAGTCAAGCGCGCCGCGTTGTGCAGTGGTTGAGCAGTTGGCGTACATCCAGTCCATGCCGTTTTCAGCAACTAAAGGCATTAATGATTGGGTCAGCTCCTCAACAGTTTCGTTAAATGCCTCAGATGGTGTGTGGCCATTGCTGCGCAATACATCGTATTGTGCGGCGAAGATGCCTTGGATACAACCCATCAAAGTACCACGCTCGCCGGTAAGGTCGCTGAATACTTCTTTCTTGAAATCAGTTTCAAACAGGTAACCGCTACCTACAGCGATACCCAGTGCAATAACACGCTCCCATGCTTTACCGGTAGCATCCTGGAAGATAGCGAAGCTTGAATTTAAGCCACGGCCTTGCAAAAACATACGGCGCAGTGAAGTACCTGAACCTTTAGGGGCAACCAGGAATACGTCAACATCAGCCGGAGGAACAATGCCGGTTTGCTCATTAAAAGTGATACCGAAACCGTGAGAGAAATATAATGCCTTACCCGGAGTTAAGTGTTTTTTAACAGTTGGCCAAAGCTCGATCTGCGCAGCGTCGCTAAGCAGGTAGCAAATAATGGTACCTTTTTCAAGGGCTTCTTCAATTTCAAAAAGAGTTTCGCCGGGTACAAAGCCATCAGCAATCGCTTTATCCCAGGTTTTAGAGTTTTTACGCTGACCAACAATTACGTTAATGCCATTGTCTTTTTGGTTTAAAGCCTGGCCCGGACCTTGAACACCGTAACCAATAACGGCTACAGTTTCGTTTTTAAGTACGTCCTGCGCTTTTGATAAAGGGAACTCCTCGCGGGTAACTACATTTTCTTCAGTACCGCCGAAATTTAATTTTGCCATGTTTTTTTGTTTTGTTGTGTGATGCGCTTACAGGCGTTTCACCTTGGTTTTATTGTTTTTAGTTCTTAGTTACTTGTTGTATGCACCATTACTTCGCACGTCGCGATGGTGCTTTTAAAATGGGATTACATCGTAAACACCTTCTGCCCCTGGTTTAAATATTCATTCTCAATCACTTCTTCACCCGGTTCAAGCCTTTCAAATTCGCGTAGTTTGGCGTTAAAGCCTTCGCTGTTCTTAATAATGGCTACCCGGGCGCTGCGTACAAATTCGATCAGGCCGTAAGGCTGAAGAATTTTTATAAGCGATTCGGTCTCTTCACGGTGGCCGGTGGTTTCAAACACCGTGTAATCCTTACGGATCACCACCGCGCGGGCACCATTTTCGCGCAATAAACGCTCAACGCTTACCTGCTCGGCAATTACGTTGGTTGATACCTTGTAAAGCGCCATTTCCTGCCAAATCACATCAGCATTGGTATGATAGTATACTTTCAATACTTCTACCTGTTTTTCAATCTGGCGGCATAACTTACGTACTACATCTTCCGTTTCGTTTATCACGATGGTGAAGCGGTGTATGCTGTCAACCTCTGATGGCGAAGTGTTCAGGCTGTCGATATTAATCTTACGGCGTGTAAATATAATAGCAATTCGGTTTAAAAGACCAATTTGGTTTTCGGTATATACCGTTATGTTGAATTCCTGTTTAACCCCACCTAAATCCTCCCTGGCAGGGAGGACTTTTTTATCTTCATTTAATGTGTTTGTCATGATCTAAATTCTTTTGAAAGTTTTATCGCACCTCCCCTTGGGGGAGGCCGGGAGGGGTGTTATTTAAGCCTGATTTCAGAAACGCTGCAACCTTGTGGTACCATCGGGAATACGTTATTCTCTTTAGTAACCATTACTTCCAGTAGGAATGAACCATTGTGGTTAAGCATCTGCTCTAATGCCGCGGTTAGTTCAGCGCGATCGTTCACAGATTTGCCCGCAATGCCATAACCGCTTGCCACGCGTACAAAATCCGGACTTTGGATATCCACAAACGAGTAACGGCGCTCGTTGAACAGCTCCTGCCACTGGCGTACCATACCTAAAAAGCGATTGTTCAGGATGATGATCTTTACGTTAACGCCGGTTTGCATAATGGTACCCAGTTCTTGTAAGGTCATCTGGAAGCCGCCATCGCCAATAATGGCAACTACCGGGCGATCCTGCGCACCAAACTTAGCGCCTATAGCTGCAGGCAGGGCAAAGCCCATGGTACCTAAGCCACCGCTGGTTACGTTGCTGCGGGTTTTGTTGAATTTGGCATAACGGCAGCCCACCATCTGGTGCTGGCCCACGTCGGTAACAATAACGGCATCGCCGCCGGTAAGCTCGTTCAATACCCTTACCACTTCGCCCATGGTCATTTCCTCGGTATCCGGGTTTAGTTCCTTATGGATAACCGCCTCCACTTCTTTTTGGGTAAAGTCGTTAAATTTTGCCAGCCACTCGGTATGTGCTTTCGCTTCTACCAGTTCGGTAAGCAGGGGAAGGGTTTCCTTACAGTCGCCCCATACCGGTACGGTGGTTTGTACGTTCTTGTCAATCTCGGCCGGATCAATATCAAGGTGGATCACCTTGGCTTGTTTGGCATATTTATCTAACCGGCCGGTTACGCGGTCATCAAAACGCATACCGATGGCGATCAATACATCGCACTCATTGGTTAATACGTTAGGACCGTAGTTACCATGCATCCCCAGCATACCTACGTTTAGTGGGTGATCTGTCGGGATAGCGCCTACACCTAAAATTGTCCATGCTGATGGAATGCCTGCTTTTTCAATAAAAGCTTTAAATTCCTGCTCGGCACTGCCTAAAATTACACCCTGGCCCCAAAGCACAAAAGGTTTTTTTGCTTGGTTGATAAGCGCTGCAGCCTCTTCAATATACTGTTTACGCACTATAGGTTTCGGCCTGTAGCTGCGGATATGGTTGCAAGGCACATATCCCTCAAAGTTAAATTTTTGTATCTGCGCGTTCTTGGTAATGTCGATCAATACCGGGCCTGGGCGACCGCTGCGAGCGATGTAAAATGCCTTAGCGATAACTTCCGGTATCTCGTTAGCATCCGTTACCTGGTAGTTCCATTTGGTAACCGGTGTAGTGATGTTGATCACGTCGGTTTCCTGGAAGGCATCAGTACCTAACAAGTGTGCGAATACCTGCCCGGTGATGCAAACCAGTGGCGTGCTGTCAATCTGCGCGTCGGCCAAACCGGTAACCAGGTTGGTAGCACCCGGTCCGCTTGTAGCGAACACTACGCCAACCTTGCCCGATGTGCGTGCATAACCTTGCCCGGCGTGAATACCACCTTGTTCATGGCGCACCAGTACGTGGTTCAGCTTCTCGTTATAATCATACAAAGCATCATAAATAGGCATAATAGCCCCACCCGGATAACCGAAAATGGTATCGGTACCCTCAGCTATCAACGCCTCAAGCAATGCAACTGAACCCGACACCTCTACAGTTTCTTTGGTTTTGGCTGGTGCAGGTATTTCCTGTTGTGCAACTTCCATAATCTCTTATTTTATTTCGAATATCGACTCGAATGTTATTTCTTTATTTTATTCTTGAACCTGAATTTTCAGAATTTTATAATGAGCAGAATTTTTACTAATTGACATTTATACTCATACTGTTAATTCCCTAATTCTGAAAATTCCGGTTCAGACTTACTCATCCGTAACACAACCTTCGGCGGCCGTGCTTACGGTTTTTGCGTATTTGTAAAGCAGGCCTTTGGTTACTTTAAGCGGCGGTTGCTGCCATTGTGCCCTGCGGGCGGCTATTTCCTCGTCGCTTAGTTTTACGTTGATGGTATTGTTGATGGCATCGATCTCTATACGGTCATCATCTTTAACCAGTGCTATCAGGCCCCCCTCAAATGCTTCGGGGGTGATGTGGCCAACTACGAATCCGTGTGTACCGCCCGAAAAGCGCCCGTCGGTTATCAAAGCTACTGAGCTGCCCAAACCCGCGCCAAATATGGCCGATGTTGGCTTTAGCATTTCAGGCATACCGGGCGCACCCTTCGGGCCCACGTTGCGGATTACCACCACATCACCCGGTTTGACTCGCCCCGTCATAATACCGTCAATCAATTCAAATTCACCATCGAACACACGGGCGGGGCCTTCAAAGCGCTCGCCCTCTTTACCGGTTATTTTGGCAACGCTGCCGCCCTCGGCAATATTACCGTACAAAATTTGCAGGTGGCCTGTTGCCTTAATGGCTTTATCTACCGGCAGAATGATCTTTTGCGTATCAAAATCCAGCTCAGGTACATCAGCAAGGTTTTCGGCTAGGGTTTTACCGGTTACGGTTAAACATTCACCGTGTAGCCAGCCTAACTTCAACAGGTATTTCATTACCGCAGGTACACCACCTACCTTGTGCAGGTCTTCCATCATGTACTTGCCGCTTGGCTTCATATCGGCCAGCAGGGGAGTACGGTTGGTCAGTTCCTGGAAATCGTCCTGAGTTAATTTTACGCCAACGCTTTTCGCTATCGCGATAAGGTGTAACACAGCGTTGGTTGAGCCGCCCATTACCATAATGGTGATGATGGCGTTCTCGAAAGCCTTACGCGTCATGATGTCGCTTGGCTTAATATCTTTTTCAAGCAATACCTTAATGGCCTTACCGGCCGCGCGGCATTCCGCTTGTTTTTCTTCGCTTAATGCAGGATTTGATGATGAGTAAGGTAAGCTCATGCCCATAGCCTCAATAGCCGCGGCCATGGTGTTTGCCGTGTAGATACCGCCGCAGGCACCCGCGCTCGGGCAGGCATTTTTAACTACACCCATAAAATCAACATCGTCAATCTGGCCGGCTATCTTTTTACCTAAAGCCTCAAATGCCGATACGATGTTCAAATCCTCACCCTTCCAGTGGCCGGGTTTAATGGTGCCACCGTATACCATGATCGACGGGCGGTTAAGCCGACCCATGGCGATCAGTGAGCCCGGCATATTTTTGTCGCAACCCGGCAGGGTAATCAGGCCATCATAATACTGCGCGCCGCAAACAGCCTCGATGGAGTCGGCAATAACATCACGGCTAACCAGCGAGTAACGCATACCTTCGGTACCGTTGCTCATGCCATCGCTTACGCCTATAGTGTTAAATATTAAACCTACCAGACCTTCGTCCCATATACCTTGTTTAACCACCTTAGCCAGATCGTTCAGATGCATGTTACAGGTATTGCCATCATAACCCATACTGGCTACGCCCACCTGCGCCTTCTTCATATCTTCGTCGGTAAGGCCAATGCCGTAAAGCATGGCTTGTGCCGCCGGTTGGGTAGGGTCCTGCGTTAGGGTTTTGCTGTATTTGTTTAATTCAACAGCCTGTAAAGTATCTGTAGTATCGCTCATTATCTTTGTATATTTTATAAACCGGTGTTAAGGTTAATAATTGATATTGTAAGGTAGAAAGACAGGCTTTTTATCGCAATAGACGCGGATAAAAATTTAAAACAATATTTAATTCTTAATATATTACTTTAATAAAATTATATTCTTATATATAGTGTTTAAATAAAATTAAATATTTTGTTGATTGTACCAAAGAGTAAATTGGTATTCGGTATGTATTCTATGCGTGCATAGTAAACTGTTCAAATTCTGCCTGAAAACGTAAAAAACCAGAAAACAGAACGCAAAAAAAACGCCCCGGTAAACTTGTTACCGGGGCGTTTTTTTTGCGTTCTTTTAGGTTAGTGCGAAATACCTTCAGCCAGTACGGTAACTTTATTATTGGCAGCTTCAACAACTCCGCCTTTAATAATAAAAGTTTCTTTTTGTACCGAACCACCGCGCACGATCAATTTGCCATCCTGCAGGATAGAAATAATAGGAGCGTGGTTATTAAGTATTTCAAAAGCACCCAGTATGCCTGGTACGGTAACCGAAGCGGCTTCGCCCTCAAATACTGTTTTATCTGGTGTAAGAATTTCTAAAGTCATTTATTGTTTAGATTTTAGAGTTAAGAAGCAAGAGTTAAGAAGCAATTTTGGTCTTAATTCTTACTTCTTAACTCTCGACTCTTATATATTAAGCGTTAGCTTCAGCTAACAGTTTTTTACCTTTTTCAATAGCGTCCTCAATGTTACCTACAAGGTTAAAGGCTGCTTCAGGGTATTCGTCAACTTCACCATCCATAATCATGTTGAAACCTTTGATGGTTTCTTTAATGTCAACCAGTACACCTTTTAAGCCGGTAAATTGCTCGGCAACGTGGAACGGCTGTGAAAGGAAACGCTGAACACGACGGGCGCGTGATACAACCAGTTTATCCTCTTCAGAAAGCTCATCCATACCCAAAATGGCGATGATATCCTGAAGCTCTTTGTAACGTTGCAGGGTTTCTTTAACGCGTTGAGCAGTGTTATAGTGCTCGTCGCCTAAGATAGCCGGGCTAAGGATACGTGAGGTTGAATCCAGTGGGTCAACCGCAGGGTAGATACCTAACTCGGCAATTTTACGTGAAAGTACAGTAGTAGCATCCAAGTGAGCGAAGGTTGTGGCCGGCGCAGGGTCGGTCAAGTCATCCGCAGGTACGTAAACGGCCTGTACTGATGTAATTGAACCACGTTTGGTAGAGGTGATACGCTCCTGCATCAAACCCATCTCGGTAGCCAGGGTTGGCTGGTAACCTACCGCTGATGGCATACGGCCTAATAGTGCCGATACTTCAGAACCTGCCTGGGTGAAACGGAAAATGTTATCAATAAAGAAAAGGATATCACGGCCTTTGCCACCTTCCTCATCACCATCGCGGAAGTACTCAGCAATAGTTAAGCCTGAAAGCGCCACACGTGCACGTGCGCCAGGAGGCTCGTTCATCTGACCGAACACGAAGGTTGCTTTTGAATCTTTCAAAGCTTCGGCATCAACTTTAGTTAAGTCCCAGCCGCCTTCTTCCATTGAGTGCATAAACTCATCACCATATTTTATAATGCCTGATTCAAGCATCTCACGTAAAAGGTCATTACCTTCACGGGTACGCTCGCCTACACCGGCAAATACTGATAAACCTGAATACGCTTTCGCTATGTTGTTGATCAGCTCCTGGATCAATACCGTTTTACCTACACCCGCACCACCAAACAAACCAATTTTACCACCTTTAGCGTAAGGCTCCAATAAATCGATAACCTTAATACCGGTAAACAATACTTCGCTTTCGGTTGACAGGTCTTCAAAACGTGGTGGCTGGTTGTGTATAGCACGGCCATTCGTTTTGTCAAGCGCTGCGATACCGTCAATAGGGTCACCAACAACGTTAAATACACGGCCTTTGATAGCTTCGCCAACAGGCATTTTAATACCTGAGCCTAAGTCGATAACAGGCATACCGCGTAATAAACCATCGGTTGAATCCATGGCTATGGCACGTACCCTGTCTTCGCCAAGGTGTTGTTGTACCTCAAGCACAATTGTCTGACCGTTTTGTTTAGTGATCTCTAAAGCGCTGTAAATTTTAGGAAGAGTGCCTTCGCTAAAGCTTACGTCAACTACGGGACCGATGATCCGCGATATTTTTCCAGTGTTTGGCATATTATAACCTGATATTAAAATATTTTAGTGTGTTGTACAGCATTCCTTTAACAGGATACTATTCGGAGCGCAAAGTTATGATTTATAACGAAATATTTATAGCGTGTTAATAAGATTTTTCGAGTGTTAATTACTTCGCAATCCATGGTCTATAGTTCATGGTCAATGGTTCAGATACACAAGGTTGATAGTTCGTTGGTGATAATTGTAATTTAATAGATTGCGATTGATGTTATATTTCCAAGAAATATAACATCAATGGTCTATCTACTATCGACCATGGACCAATAAAAATCTCTACCAATCTGCTCAACAATTTTCAATTTTGCTATCTTAGCAGGCTTTAGCATATAATGATGAACAAATTCTTCGGAACAGGAGTAGCGATGGTGACTCCTTTTCAGCCAGACGGCCAGGTAGACTTCGACGGGTTAAACAACCTGATCGAACATTTAATCGACGGCGGGGTAGAATACCTCGTTGTTTTAGGTACAACCGGTGAGAGCGCCACCCTGAGCAAGGACGAGAAGAAGAAGATATTTAAGTGTGTTGCGGAGAAAAACAACGGTCGCTTACCGCTGGTTGCCGGTATTGGCGGTAATGATACCCGCGAGGTTGTGGAGTTGATAAAAGGTTTTGATAGCACCGGTTATGATGCTATCCTCTCGGTAAGCCCATATTATAACAAACCAACGCAGGATGGGATATATCAGCATTATAAGGCCATTGCCCAGGCATCGGCTTTGCCTGTAATATTGTATAATGTACCGGGCCGTACAGGTAGCAACATTGCTCCCGAAACTACCGTGCGCTTAGCTAACGATTTTGATAATATCATCGGTATAAAAGAGGCCGCGGGTAATTTTGACCAGTTTAACCAGATACTGCGCGATATGCCCGAGGATTTCCTGTTCATATCAGGCGATGACCCGGTTACGCTGCCATTGATCGCTATGGGTGGGGCCGGCTTGATCTCGGTAGTTGGTAACGCCCTGCCGCGCGAATTAAGCGACATGGTGCGCCAATGCCTGGCCGGTGATTTTAAAACCGCACGTAAAGCTCACTTTAGCCTGATTGAATTTACCCGCCTGATGTTTGCAGAGGGCAACCCGGCAGGGGTGAAGTCGGCGTTAAAGCAATTGGGCATTTGTGCCGATAACCTGCGCCTGCCACTGGCACCGGTAAGCAGCGCTACCGAACAGGCGATAGCTTCTGAAATTAATAAGATAAAAGCATAAAAACAGAAAAACCGGCTTCGGCCGGTTTTTAATTGGTCAGTGCTTTAAAAAATCCTAATACTTACTCTTTGTTCTTGGTGTCCTGAACTTCCAAACGGATAGTTTGAGCTAAGTTTTTAAGATCCTGCAAACCTTTGCGTAAACGGGTGCCCGCGGCGCTATTGCCTTTACTGTAGAATTTTTCGGCATCAGTCTCCAGCGAAGACACGAGCTCTTTCAGTTCGCTAAATTTTTTCATTTTAGGTTACTCCTTTTTAGATAATTGAGTTTAATTGTTTTACTGAAGCTAATCTAAAATTGTTTTTATTTAAAAAAAAATTTTGATTGCCAAAATGAACCTCAAAAACCCTTATTTTTTCCACATTTCAACTGATTGACAGTTATTTAGATTGTTTCTTGCTAAAATATCATATAACAAAGGCTTAATGCTCGATTTATAAGCGTTGCTTATGGGGATAGCTTACCGATGCTGTTCGATATTTTATGGCAAAATAAAAGCCCCTGCAAGGGGAATGCAGGGGCTTGATGAATATGTTTGGGTAATAGTTAGTCTACATTGTCGTGCAGAAACGAATTGTTGTTCCTGATCTCAGTTTTACCTTCATCATCAGGTAATAAGGAGAAGCGCGAGATCTGGCTTTCGTTTGATGCAGGAGTTTGCTGCAACGCGATCTCCTTACGTTTGTAAGCCGGAACGTTTTCCATTTCCTGCAGATTGCCTGAGCGTAGTTTCATGCTCAGGTCTTTCAACCGCATGATGCGCTCGCGCGATTTGCGCAGTTGCTCTTCCATTGATTCCTCGGTCTTATCATCATCAGCACCGGCAACAGGCTCCGGAGTTGGTTCAGACTCCGGTTGTACAGGCTCAACGGCATGATATTGCATTACCGATTCTGTTACTTTGAAAGTAAAATCGGTAGCCTCAGGCTCGGCTGCTGCTTTAGGCTCTTCAGGCGTTAACTGGTGCCTAACCACAGGGGCGTTGGTATCTTCAGTTGAGCGTGAAGCAAACAGGTCAAATAAACCGGTTTGTTTAATCTCTTCCTTAGCTTTCATGTAAGGCTCGGCAACCGCGTCGGGCTTAACCGGGTTAATAAATTCGTTAACCGGTTTAACCATCGGCGCATCCTCAGGTATCAGCATAGATACTACTTTCTTGTTGCTGATCTCTTTCTCGCGCTCGTCCTTAGTTTGGAAACCGGTAGCGATGATCGTTACCGATATTTTATCGCCTAAATTTTCATCGCGGCAGTTACCCCAGATCAGGTCGGCGGCAAGGCCGGCTTCTTCCTGAATATAATCAGTGATCACGCTTACCTCATCCATGGTTACCTCTTTATCGCCCGAGGTAATATTGAGCAGGATGTAGCGTGCACCTTCAATTTCGTTGTCTTTTAAAAGTGGCGATGCCAGGGCGCCTTCAACCGCTTTAAGGGCACGGTTTTCACCATCGGCAGCGCTGCTGCCCATTATGGCTACACCGCTATCTTTCATTACGGTGCGCACATCCTTAAAGTCAACGTTTATATAGCCCGGCAGGGTAATAATTTCAGCAATACCTTTGGCAGCCGTGGTCAAAATATTATCTGCCTGGCCAAATGCCGAACCCAGGGTAAGGTTGCCGAATATCTGACGCAGCCTGTCGTTTGATATTACCAGGTAAGAGTCAACATATTTCTTAAGTTCTTCTAAACCTTCCTCGGCCTGCATTTTACGGCGTTTGCCTTCAAATGAGAACGGAGTGGTTATAATACCTACGGTGAGTATATCCAGTTCGCGGGCTGCTTTGGCAATGATAGGGCTTGCGCCTGTACCGGTGCCACCACCCATACCTGCTGTAATAAACAGCATTTTGGTATTGGTGCCAAGCATTTCCTTTATATCGTCAATATTCTCGATAGCTGAATTTTTGCCAACTTCGGGTATTGAACCTGCGCCCATACCTTCGGTAAGGCTGGCGCCTAATTGTACTTTATTGGGGATAGGGCTAAGCTCAAGAGCCTGCGCATCGGTATTACAAATTATGAAGTCGACACCGGTAATTCCCTGCCTGTACATGTGGTTTACAGCGTTGCCACCACCACCGCCAACACCAATTACTTTGATGATTGACGATTTTTCTTTTAACATCTCGAACTGCATATCTCTTGTTTTCAGCTAAATGTATTTTGACGATCAGTCAGAATTCTCTATCGTAATATTATAACTTTTTCCACAATGTTTTTCCACAATTGTCGATATTGTGGAAAAGTTTTCGTTTGTGAATAATTACTTCAGAAAGTCCTCATCTTTTATATCATCTTTAATAAACTTTTTTCCGCTTTCTAATATTTTGCTAAGCAGGCCATATTTTTTCTCTTCGCTGCCGGCGCTGTATTTCACCTTTTCGGGTTTGGCAACAACAGGTGCGGTAAGTGTAAGCGTATCATACTCCATTTTCTGAATACCTTTTATCAGCAGGCCTATACCGGTAGCAAACGTTGGGCTTTGTAGCTCTTCGTAAATGCCTTTTGGTAAAACCTCATTTTTAGCCAGGTGCTCGTTAGGGTAACCTACGCGGCAATCAAGCCCGGTTACATATTCAACCAGTTGGGTAAGATGTTTCAATTGCGCGCCGCCACCGGTTATTACAATACCGGCAATCAGTTTTTTCTCGTAGCCTGATGATTTGATCTCGTAGTACACATGTTCAATAATCTCCTCCATACGGGCCTGAATAACGAATGCCAGGTTTTTAACAGAGATTTCTTTAGGCTCACGACCGCGCAAACCCGGTACGCAAACTATCTCGTTCTCTTTGTTTTCATCAGCCAAGGCCGAACCGAAACGCACTTTCAGTTGCTCAGCAATGTTGCGCATTACTGAACAGCCCTCGCGGATATCCTCGGTTACGCTGTTACCGCCAAACGGAATAACGGCTGTATGACGAATGATACCTTCATGAAAGATGGCCACATCAGTAGTGCCGCCACCAATATCAACCAGTACCACGCCGGCTTCTTTTTCTTCATCGCTCAATACCGACTCTGACGAAGCCAGCGGCTCCAGTATGAGCTCTGAACTTTCCAGGTGTGCCTTGTTTACGCATTTAACAATATTTTTAATAGCGGTAACCTGACCGGATATGATATGGAAGTTGGCCTCCAAACGTACGCCTGCCATACCGATTGGATCCTTAATGCCGGGTTCGTTGTCAACAGTAAATTCCTGCGGCAGTACATGGATGATCTCTTCACCCGGGGGCATCACCAGGTTATACATGTCTTCTATCAGCTTATCAATATCCTTGCGTGATATTTCGCTTTGCAAATCGCGACGGGTTATCAGGCCACGGTGCTGCAGGCTTTTAATATGCTGCCCTGCAATACCCACGTTCACTACCTTAATTTCAACATTTGATTGTGTGCCTGCAACATCAACGGCCTGCGATATGCCCTGCACGGTTTTATCAATGTTTGACACCATACCACGGGTAACACCGGCCGACTCCGCCTTGCCTATACCCAATACCTCTATCTTCCCGTTTTTGCTGCGGCGGCCAACAATGGCGCATATTTTTGTAGTCCCGATGTCCAATCCTACAATGATTGGTGAACTTTTCTCCTGTGATAAACCCTTGTCCATTTTACTGTTGTTTTATTTGCGATGTATCGTTATTCAGTTTAGTTGTTGTATCCGTTTTTACCGGATTGCTTTTCTTCCTGGTGGTGTCGGTCTTGCTGTCTTCGTTCTTGATGCCTATTACCTGGTTGGTGTATTTAACGTTAAGCGCTTTATACTTGTCCCAACCCACCTTTGGTAAAGCCTGCGTGTAAAAGGCTTTAAGGTTGCGGAATTTAACATCCAGCGAATCGGCGTTACCTAACAATATTTTTTGATTACCTACCCGTGGTATCAGCTCAATTTCGCGCGCCTGGTTAACATATATCTGTGCTACCTGCGCATCCCATAACGAATCTTTACGGATGTAACCGGCTGTTTGGTATAACGATGCCGCCAACTTGGTATGCAGCGTATCAACCCGGTTGGCAAACAGCTCGTCAATGTATCCGTTGGCTACAACCACACGTGCCGTAAAGTTGTTTGACAGCGGCATCTTTAATCCGTGCTGATCCACATAAAAATCCTGATCGAACCGGTTGATGATGCGCAATATAGGCTGCCGCTGAATGATCTCTACTTTAATCATCCCATCCATATCGGTATACACCTTGGCAAACTCTACAAAAGGGTTGGCCTTGAGCTGGTTTTCCAGCTCGTGTATGTTGATGTTTTGCAACCTGCGGCCCTCAAGCGTGTGGCTGGTGGTGTGCAAAATATTATCTACCTCCTGCCTGTCAATAAAATACTGGTTGCCGGGTATGTACACTTTAATACCCTTGCAAACCACTTCTGCCTTTTTTATCTCGATAAAACTCATGAGCGCAACCAGGCCACCCAGGCAAATTACCCAGGCCGAGCCAACAAGTATGCGGTTCCATATGCGTTTACCCGACATTTTCTAACACCTTTTTTAATGGTTGCACCAACTGGTCAATATCACCTGCGCCCACCGTTAAAAGTAGCTCAGGTTTTTCATTTTCTATTATTTGTATAGCTTCTTGTTTTCCACATTTGCGCTTATTCCACAATTTCATCTTGCTGAGTATCAGCTCTGAATTTACACCATCAATCGGCAATTCGCGTGCGGGGTAAATGTCAAGCATCAGCAGTTCGTCGCTCATGTCCAGCACCTCGGCAAAGCCATCGGCAAAATCGCGGGTGCGGGTATACAGGTGCGGCTGAAATATGGTGGTCAGCTTTTTATCCGGATATAAAGTTTTCACAGATGATATAGCCGCGCGCAACTCCTCGGGGTGATGGGCGTAATCATCAATAAAAATGTGTTTATCGATCTTTACAATATATTCAAAGCGGCGTTTAACCCCTCTGAATGATTCGAGCGCGCTCTTGATAGCCTCGCCAGATACATTTAAACGCAGCGCTACCTCGATGGCAGCAACAGCATTTTCAATATTATGTAAACCGGCAATACCCAAACAAATATTGCTGATGCTTACCGAGTTGTTTTTAAAGTCGAAATAAAAGTTACCGTTCTCCACCCGTATGTTCTCCGCCACGGCATCGGCCTCGCCGTTTATGGTGTAGGTAGTGCCGTTTGCCAGTGGCAGGCCTTGCTTATTTATCAATTGGCCACCTTGCTTTATCTGCGATGCGAACAGCGTAAACGACTCAGTTAAATGCGAGTGATCGCCATAAATATCCAGGTGGTCGGCATCCATCGAGGTTACCACGGCAATATCAGGGTGCAGGGTAAGGAAGGAGCGATCGTACTCATCAGCCTCAACCACCACAATATCGTTTTTACCGAACAGCACATTGCTTTGGTAGTTGGATGATATGCCGCCCAAAAATGCCGAACAATCCGTACCCGAATCTTTCAGGATATGGGCGATCATACTGGAAGTAGTGGTTTTGCCATGTGTGCCGGCTACCGCTATGGTATACTTGCTGGCGCTGATCAAACCCAATACCTGCGAGCGTTTATGCAATGTAAAGCCCTTGCCCGTAAAAAAGTTCAGTATTGCCGAATCCTTAGGTATAGCAGGGGTGTAGATGACAAGCGTACTATCATCGGGCTGCCTAAAGCTTATTTGTATCTCGGCCGGTTCGTCCTCAAATATGATGCATATGCCCTCGTTATGCAGGCTATCAGTTAAATCGGTTGATGTTTTGTCGTACCCGCAAACAACACAGCCCAGTTGATGGAAATAGCGCGCAAGGCCACTCATGCCTATGCCGCCTATGCCCACCAGGTAAACCCGTTTTATGTTGCTTAATTCCATCATCACTTTAAAATAAGGCCCCTCTACTTGCAAAGAGGGAACCTTATTGTTTAATTGTTAATTGTTATTTGGATAACCTCTTTCGCAATTACTTCATCGGCATTAGGCATAGCCAGTTTGCCAATGTTGTTGCATAATATTTTTTGTTTCTCTTTGTCTTTTAATAATTCCAGTGTCTTGTCAACCAGTTTGGCCTCGGCATCGCGGTCGGCCACAAATATGGCAGCGTTTTCCTGCACCAAAGCCAGCGCGTTTTTGGTTTGATGATCCTCAGCCACGTTTGGCGATGGTACCAGTATAACCGGTTTTTTAACCTCGCAAAGCTCGGCAATAGTGCCCGCGCCGGCACGTGATATAATAACATCAGCCGCAGCGTAAACCAGATCCATACGGTTTAAAAACTCCCGTACCTGTATGTTGGGGTGAAAATTTTCGCCCAGTTGCTCTATAATACTTTTATAGTAATACTTGCCGGTTTGCCAAATTACCTGCACATCGGCATCAATAAATTTTTGCAGCCCGGCCTGTATGCTGTGGTTAAGCGTACGCGCACCCAGGCTGCCACCTAATACCACCACAGTTTTTTTATGTGCCGATAGGCTGTACAACTCCAAAGCCTGCATTTGCTTACCGGCAATGCTAACCGACTCCTTACGTACCGGGTTGCCGGTTTTAATGATGCGGTCGGCAGGGAAAAATTTATCCATTCCGTCAAACGCGACGCATATTTTTTTGGCTTTTTTACCCAGCCATTTATTGGTTACGCCCGCGTAGGAGTTTTGCTCCTGTATAAGGGTTGGTATGCCTTTCAATGATGCCGCGTATAATAATGGACCCGAAGCATAACCACCGACACCAACGGCGGCATCGGGCTTAAAATCTTTAATGATCTTCAGCGCCGCGCGTACGCTGCTTATCAGCTTAAAAGGGAACATGAGGTTTTTGATGATAGAACCACGCTGTATACCCTGTATGTTCAGGCCGATGATCTTGTAGCCTGCCGCCGGAACTTTTTCCATTTCCATACGGCCATTGGCACCTACAAACAATATTTCAGTTGATGGATCGAGCTTTTTCAAGGCATTGGCAATTGATACTGCCGGGAAAATATGCCCGCCCGTTCCGCCGCCGCTGATGATGATACGTCGTCGCCCAGCCCCCTGAAGAGGGAGGTTTACGTTGCTTGTATTTTTAGTTTGATCCATCATTTAACTCTCTTTCAATACTCCCCTTAGGGGCTTGGCGGTTACACCGCCACTTCCCTTATCTCGCCAACCACAACTTTTTTAGGTTCCTCAATATCCCTGCTTACTGATAGTATGATGCCGAAGGCCACGCTTGTAAATAATATGGATGTACCACCCATACTTACCAGTGGCAGCGGTACACCGGTTACCGGGCCTAAACCAACAGCTACGGCCATATTGGCAAATGCCTGTATAGTTAAGCTAAAGCTAAGTCCTGCCGCCAGCAATGCGCCAAAGGCTTTTGGAGCTTTAGTTACTATCTTGATACACCGGTAAAGCAAAAACAGGTAGATACCTACCAGTGCTATGCCGCCTACCATGCCGTACTCCTCAATAATGGTAGCATATATAAAATCCGAATAGGGGTGAGGCAGGTAGTTACGCTCGGTACTGTTGCCCGGCCCTTTACCCACAAATCCGCCGGTCGCGATGGCGATCTTGGCGTGATCGGATTGGAACGACTTATCAGGATCAGCTTTCTCAGGGTGCATGAAAGCGTTGATACGTGATACATAAGTATCACGACGGCCGCCAAACAGCATTACTCCGGCTAACAACACAACCCCCGCTAAACAAACCAATGCAATTTGTTTTATACTGATACGCCCTACAATGAGCAGCAGGATGCTTACACCAAACAGCATGATGGCCGTTGAAAGACCTGCCGGAGCGATCAATACAAACACTACGCATACTGAGCCCATGATAGGTACGAAGGATTGCTTAACATCCTTTATGTTTTCCTGCTTGCGCGATAGGGTACGGGCCAGGTAGGTTATCAGCGATAGCTTGGCTAAATCCGAAGTTTGAAAGGTTAATCCACCAGGCAAGGCAATCCAGCGGCTGGCATCATTTACGTGGTTACCGAACAGTAGCGTGTACAGCAATAACGGAATAGTAACGATCATTAACAGCTTTGATATACCAGCATAATAGCGGTAATCTAGCTTGTGTGATATGTACATGAGGGCGATGCCAGCCACAATCATGGCAAGGTGCTTCATCAGGTACGATTCTGCACCCGTGCCATGTTTATAAGCGATGGTACCGGTTGAGCTGTACACCGCCATTAACGAAATAACCGACAGCACGATCACGATCAGCCAGATCCAGCGGTCGCCTTTGGTATTGTTTAGTATCGCGTTTAACATATTTAACTCTCCCAACCCTCTCCAAAGGAAAGGGCTTTTTTATCTTAATAATTTTATTCCCCCTTCAGGGGGTTAGGGGGCTTACAGTTCCCTTACTGCATCCTTAAATTGCTGGCCGCGGTCTTCGTAGTTCTTAAACAGATCGAAGCTGGCGCAGGCCGGTGATAGTAAAACCGTATCGCCTTTTTTAGCTAAATGGAAAGCGATCTGCGCCGCTTCCTGTGCCGAAAAGGTATTTACTATAACCTCAACATCATCCTCAAAGGCATCATGTATGCGTTTATTATCCTTACCCAGGCATACAATGGCTTTTACCTTTTGCTTTACCAGGTCTTTAAGCATACCATAGTCGTTACCTTTATCAACGCCGCCCAATATCAGTACCACATCGCTGGTCATGCTCTCCAGCGCGTACCAGGTTGAGTTAACGTTGGTAGCCTTTGAGTCGTTAATAAAGCTGATGCCCGATATTTTGGCAACAAACTCAAGCCTGTGCTCAATGTTCTTAAAGTTGCCCATGCTCTCCCTCATACTCTCGTTCCGTAATTCAAGCACCTTGGCTACTATGCCCGATGCCATTGAATTATAGATGTTGTGCTTTCCCTGCAGGGCCAGATCTTTAATTGACATTGTAAAATGTTCTTGTTGTGTGTTGATGACAATATTGTCGTTCTCCAGGTATGCACCCGGCTGTATTTTCTTTTCGATTGAAAAAGGCAGCATTTGCGCGCCGAATGTGCGGCTTTGCAAACCTTTCAGTATTTCAGCATCGTCGGCGCAGTATATAAAATAGTCGTGCTCCGTTTGGTTTTGCGTAATGCGGAACTTCGACGCTACATAATTATCCATTTTATAGTCGTACCTGTCCAGGTGATCGGGCGTAATATTGAGCAGTATAGCGATATCTGCCTTAAACTCATACATGTCATCCAGCATAAAGCTGCTGATCTCCAAAACATAATAATCAAAACTTTCGGTTGCCACCTGGTAGGCAAAGCTGTTGCCTATGTTACCCGCCAGCCCAACATTCAATCCCGCGTTTTTCAGGATGTGATAGGTAAGGCTGGTAGTGGTGGTTTTTCCGTTTGACCCGGTGATGCAGATCATCTTAGCTTCAGTATACCTGCCCGCGAATTCAATCTCGGATATTACCGGGGTTTTTTGCTCGCGCAGCTTTTTAATGATCGGCGCTTTCTCCGGTATACCCGGGCTTTTTACCACTTCTGTAGCGGTCAGTATTTCGGCTTCGGTATGCTGCTGCTCCTCAAAGCGGATATTCCATTGCTGTAGCTGTGCTTTGTACTTATCGGCAATAGGGCCAAAATCAGATACAAAAACATCATAACCCTTTTGCTGCGCAAGGTATGCCGCGCCTACGCCGCTTTCGCCCGCGCCAAGCACTACAAGCTTCGCCTGTGCTTTTGAGGTTGATATGTTTTTTTCTTCGCTCATTTTATAATCTCACCGATTGCTCTCTGATTTTACCGATCGCCTTAATTTTTATTCTCTAATTACTAATCTCTAACCTCTAATTACCACACACTACTCACCACTCACTATTCACCACTCTATCTCAGCTTCAATGTTATGATCGCCATTATCGCCAGCATAATGCCTAATATCCAAAAACGGGTAACGATCTTGGATTCGTGGTAGCCCTTTTTTTGGTAATGGTGGTGCAGTGGCGACATCAAGAATATCCTGCGGCCCTCGCCGTATTTCTTTTTAGTATATTTAAAATAGGATACCTGCATAATCACCGACATGTTTTCTACGATAAAGATGCCGCAGAGTATGGGTAGCATCAGCTCCTTGCGTATCATGATGGCGAATACCGCAATGATACCGCCGATGGCCAAACTGCCTGTATCGCCCATAAATACCTGGGCAGGGTAGGAGTTGTACCACAGGAAACCGACACATGCACCCACAAAGGCCCCGGCAAAAATTACGAGTTCGCCCGAGTTGGGGATATACATAATGTTGAGGTAATCGGCTATAACCGTATTGCCCGATACATAAGCCAGCAATGCCAGCGTAATGCCGATGATAGCCGATGTACCCGTAGCCAGGCCGTCAATACCATCCGTTATATTGGCACCGTTGGATATCCCCGTTATAATAATGATCACGAAGAACAGGAAAACCACCAGCGCGTATTGCTCGTACCCTTCGCCGGTAAATTTTAATACCTTGCTGTAATCAAACTCATTGTTTTTGTAAAAGGGCAGGGTAGTAATGGTCGACTTGATATCCTGCGTATAAACCGGCACATTATCGCGCATATGGAATGATACCGGGGCATCATAAGTTACCGGTAGTTTTACTTCCTGTCGGATAATAATGCTGTCGTTGAAGTACATTGTCCAGCCGATAAACAGGGAAAGGATAACCTGACCGGTGATCTTAAAGCGGCCTGCAAGACCCTCTTTGTTCTTTTTAAATACCTTGATATAATCATCCAGAAAACCGATAGCACCCAGCCAAATGGTGGTTACCAGCATCATGATGATGTAGATGTTCTCCAAACGTGCGAACAAAAGGGTAGGCACTACAATACCCAGGATGATGATGATGCCACCCATGGTAGGCGTACCTTGTTTTTGCATTTGCCCTTCAAGGCCAAGGTTGCGCACGGTTTCGCCCACCTGCTTATAGCGCAGATAATCAATCAGCCTGCGGCCGTATACCGTGGTGATAATTAACGACGTAATTACCGACATTGCCGTACGGAACGTGATGTACTGAAACACCCCCGCTCCCGGAATGTGGAATTTTTCGTTTAAATATTGAAAAAGGTAGTATAGCATCTGCCTTTGTTTTAATTCATTTCTTTAAATAACGCTACCAATTCTTCCATATCGTCAAAGTGGTTGCGTACGCCGTTTATCTCCTGGTATTTTTCGTGGCCTTTACCGGCAAGCAGTATCACATCACCGGGTTTGGCCAGGGTACAGGCTGTTTTTATAGCCTCACGCCGGTCGGTAATACTCAATACATGGCGTTTGAATGCCGGGTCAACACCTGCTTTCATATCTTCGATGATCTGCGCCGGATCTTCGCTGCGCGGATTATCTGACGTTAGGATCACGTTGTCGCTCCATTCGCAGGCTACCTTTGCCATCACCGGGCGTTTAGTTTTATCACGATCGCCGCCGCAGCCAATCACCGTTATTACTTTTTCGTCGCCTTTGCGTATCCCATGAATGGTGCTTAATACATTTTGTACTGCATCCGGCGTATGGGCGTAGTCAACAATGCCGATCACCTTATTAGGCGCTACTATATAATCAAAGCGGCCCTCAGCGCCAGGCAGTTTGCTCAGGCTGGTTAGTACTTTGGCTTTATCCTGATCGAGCAACATGGCAGTAGCGTAAACCGCCAGCAGGTTGTAAGCGTTAAATGTACCTACCATCCTGAACCATACTTCTTCGTTATCAATGTTCAGCAGCAAACCATCAAACGCGCTTTCCAATATCTTAGCCTTGTAATCGGCCATGCTTTTAAGGGCATAGCTTTTTTTATGGGCCTTGGTGTTTTGCAACATCACGCTGCCGTTTTTATCATCGGCATTGGTTAAGGCGAATGCATTTTTAGGCAAGCCGTCAAAAAAAGCTTTTTTAGCATCACGATACGCCAGGAATGTTTTATGGTAATCCAAATGATCGTGCGTAAGGTTGGTAAAAATGCCGCCGGCAAAAGTCAGCCCCTGTATACGGTGCTGCGCTACAGCGTGCGAGCTTACTTCCATAAAGCAATAATCGCAACCCTGGTCTACCATATCAGCCAGTAGGCTGTTAAGCGCTACCGGATCGGGTGTGGTATGGGTTGAGGGTATGATGGTACCGTTGATCTGGTTTTCAACGGTTGACAGCAACCCGCATTTATAACCGAGGTCACGAAACAACTGGTATAAAAGCGTGGCAATTGTGGTTTTACCATTAGTGCCCGTTACACCAACCAGTTTCAGGTTCGATGATGGCTTTTCGTAAAAGTTAGCTGCCACAATACCTAATGCGATAGCCGAATCAGCCACCATTAAAAAGTCAACCTCGCCGGTAACATGCGCGGGTAGTTCTTCGCAAATAATAGCCGCGGCTCCATGTTCTACCGCTTGCTCAATATAATCGTGCCCGTCAACCACAGTGCCTCTAACGGCAATAAACAATGAGCCGGGTACCACCTTGCGCGAATCAAAAACAACGGCTGTTATTTCAACATCCGCGCTGCCTTGTAACTCGGTAAAAGCAAGCCCCTCAATTATATCGCTCAAGTATCTCATTGCAGTTCCAGTATTATTTTTGATCCCTTAGGTATCAGGCTGCCGCCCGTTACCGATTGTTTTTTTACCGCGCCGCTGCCGCGTGCCACTACTTTATAACCGGCGTTGCCCATTACATAAAGTGCGTCGCTAAGCCCCATGCCGGTAACATTAGGTACCGAGCCTTTTTTTACTTTGGTATCTTCAAAGGCGATACCGCTGCTGGTGTCGATCCCGTTTTCTAAAGCGTTTACAGACGCGTACAAGGGTTTAAGGCCAAGTTTGCTATAAACATGTTTTAAGGCTTTAACATTACCCTGCTTAACATCGGGCATGCTGGTGTTACCCACAAAATGCTCGGTTTTGTTTTGGTTGATGCGCATATCAGCGGCATAAACCTTGTCGGCTATTTCCCTGAACGCCGGACCAGATACCGCCGCGCCATAGTAGCCGTTTTTTGGGTCGTTAATAACTACGATCAACGAATACTTCGGATTATCTGCAGGGAAATAACCGCAAAATGATGCCTGGTACTTGCGGTTGGCACGGTAGCCCAGATTAGCATCGGCCACTTGTGCGGTGCCCGATTTACCCGCAACCTTATAAACCGGGTTGTTGATGATACTTTTACCAGTGCCCTCGGTTATTACCCCCTCAAGCATGGCTTCCATCTTGCTCAATGTAACATCCGAGCATATTTTCGGATTAATAACACGGGCGTTGAAATGCTCTACTGTATTACCTAAACGGCGTATCTCACGCACAAAGATTGGTGCGATATATTTGCCGTTGTTAGCAATCGCGTTATAAAACGACAGCATTTTTAAAGGCGTAAGTTGCATCTCGTAACCATAGGCCATTTGCGGCAAGCTCATGTTTTTGTTCCAGCTACGGTTTTTTGGGTTCTTTACAACAGGTTGTGCCTCGCCCGGAATTTGCAGGCCCATTTTTTCATTCAGCTTCCAGTCATATAGGTGATCGGTAAATTGAGATTGATTATCATGGTAAGCCGTATTTACCAAATAGGCTACCGCCGCGTTTGATGATTCCTCGAACGCCTTTTTAACCGTTACCCGGCCAATACTGCCATGTGAATCCTTAATGGTGTGGCCTTTGATTGGATAATTACCGGTGTTCACCATGGTATTGGTATCTACCTTGTTGTCTTCCAGCAGTGCCATATACGAGGCTACCTTAAAAGTAGAACCTGGATCCTGGTTGCCGGCAATGGCATAGTTGAACTTTTCTTTATAAACACCATCCTCAACCTTGGTAAAGTTTGCTACAGCGCGTACTTCGCCGGTATTTACCTCCATCAGGATGGCCGTACCATGGTGGGCATCGCTTTTAATCAGTTGTTTTTCCAAAGCGGTTTGTACCACATCCTGAAAGTTAACATCGATGGTTGATATAATGTCCGCGCCTTCTTTTGGTGCGATATCATACTCACCGTCGTTCACCGGCATCCATATGCCACCGGCAATGCGCTGCATCAATCTGCGGCCTTTTTCGCCGTTAATGTAATTGGCAAAGGCACCTTCTAAACCCACCGGGTTTTGTATATTATCATTTTTATAACCTATGGTACGCGCCGCCAGGGTTTGAAAAGGCATAATACGCTTGTTCTTTTGCACAGCTATAAGTCCGCCACGGTATTTGCCCATATTGAAAATAGGGAACTGGCGTACCTTTTTCAGTTGCTGATAAGTGACCTTACGCTTTAGTAAAAAGTAACGGGCCTTTTCGTGCCTGGCCTCGCGCAATATGCGGGCATACTGACGTGCTGATTTATCAGCGAATAACCCCGATAATTTTCCGGCCAGCGAGTCAACCTTTTCGTAAAATATCTTGTCGTCCTCAATGGCGCCGGCAAGCATATCCATACGCAGTTCATACTCCGGTACCGATGTAGCCAGCAGGCTGCCATCAACCGAGAAGATGTTACCTCGGCCGGCCTCAACGTCCATATTACGCACCGAAAGACTATCGGCCATAGAGCGCCATTTTTTGCCCTGTATTACCTGTACGCGGCCCAGTTGAAATACAACGGCAATAGCAAAAAGCAGGATCAACCCGAAAGCAAGGTAAACCCTGAGCAGTATGTTGGTCCTAATTCCCATTTTGATCCTCCTTAACGGTTATTTTTTGAGGTGGTTCAAGTGATTGTTTTATGCCGATAGTATCGGTACGTTTAGCTACTTCGGTTAACGTGCTTTTATAAGCCAGCTCGGCTTTTGCCGATTTATAATCCCAGGTAAGCTCTTTAACTTCTTTACTTATCTTATCAATATCACGCAGATTTCGCTCGGCCAAATGCCTGTTTGCTATATAAAGCATACATAAAAACGCTACGTATAAAATAAAAGGCAGGGCCCTGGTAGCCTCCTCGGTGGTTACAAAGCCTTTATTTAAAAATTGCGTAAAAAGGTTATCCGGTATTTCACGTGCCGGCTTTTCTTCCACAATAAGCTCCTTTTCAGCTACTTCTTCCTCAATTTCACTGCGTAAACGATTCGTCATTTCTTTACAGCTATTCTAAGTTTCGCGCTGCGCGCCCTGTTGTTATCTTTTATCTCGTCCTCAGTTGCGGTAATAGCGCCACGGCTCACCGCGTCCAAAGGTTTTTTATCGTTACCATATAAATCCTTTTCCACCTCGCCACTGAATTTGCCTTTGGCGATGAAGTTCTTAACCAGCCTGTCTTCCAGCGAATGGTATGACATCACCACCAGCCTGCCGCCGGTACCCAGTACTTCTGCCGATTGGGCCAGAAAATCCTTCAAGGCTTCCAACTCCTGATTTACCTCAATGCGCAATGCCTGGAAAACCTGCGCTAGGTATTTGTTCTCCTTGCCGCGTGGTATCAGGTTGCTGATGGCGTTCTTTAGGTCGGCAATGGTATTCAGCGGGGTATTCAACCTTGCTGTCGCAATGGTTTTGGCCAGCGACTTCGCATTTTGTATCTCACCGTAAACGCCAAAAATGCGGTGCAAGTCAGCCTCAGCATAGGTGTTTACTACCTCCTTAGCGGTCAGTGTATCGGCCTGATTCATGCGCATATCCAGCTCGGCGTCAAAACGGATAGAAAATCCGCGGTCGGCCTGGTCAAACTGATAGGATGATACCCCCAGATCAGCCAAAATGCCATCCACCGGGATAGCATCATGCAGGCGGCAAAAGTTTTTTAAGTACCTGAAGTTCTGATCAACAAAAGTGAAGCGGTCATCATCAGGTATATTGCGCTGGGCGTCGGCGTCCTGGTCAAAAGCGATCAGGCGGCCATCGGGGCCAAGATGTTTGAGTATTTCGCGCGAGTGGCCTCCGCCGCCAAAAGTCACATCTACATAAGTGCCGTTGGGTTTAATGGCCAGCGCCTCAATACATTCCTTAAGCATTACAGGTACGTGGTAACCGTTAGTCATCGTCCCTCCTTCCTGCACTGCCCATTACCTGCTCAGCCATTGCTGCAAAATCATCCGGAATGCTGTTCATCAGCTCATCATAAGCGGCCGGTGCCCATAGCTCAATTTTGTTAAGCTGGCAAGCCACAATCACTTCGTTGCTGATGCCGGCATAATCAAGCAATGCCTTCGGCAACAGTACGCGCCCGGCAGCGTCTAAAGACAAGCCCATGGCTCCACGGGTGAAAAAACGCACAAAATCGCGGCTTTTCCTGTCGTATTGATTAAGTTTGCTCAGGTCGTTCACCGTATTTTCCCATTCCTTTTTAGTGTATATCGTCAGCTGTTTTTCAAACCCGCGCAAAATCACAAGACCCTCTCCTTCAACTCCGGGGAGTTGTTTCTTGAGGTCCGCAGGGATCATTAAGCGCCCCTTGGCATCCAGCTTGCAATCATATTCACCTAACAGGAATGACATCTATGGTATATCGGCAAATTTTGTAACGTAAAAGTAAATCACTTTTCCCACTTTCTACCACTTTCCCCCACTAAAAGTTTTCAACATTTTTAGTGCGCTTTTTGTTGCGTTAATTTTTTAAATAGTTTTGCTGTAAATCAGTTGTTTATGGCAGTGAATGATGCGGTGGGAAAAAGTGGAGCAGAAATGCAGGTTTTAGAGGGGTTTTAATAAGACTAGCAAAATATATAGACGCCAAAGTTGATTGAAGCGTAGTTATTGTGTGAGTTTATCGCAATTTTGTTGATCGGCGCCATAGTATATATTTGAGAGCCGGATGGCACTGTAAATCACTGGCAAAACACACTATGCAGAAAATATTAAAATTAGTTTTGATTGTAGTAGTTACGATTGGCCTGGTATATGTTCTAGCTGCTTATATCAGGATGGATAGTTTCTCGTTCGCATGGATTTTAAATTTTATGTTGATGACGGGTGTACTCGCTTTTACCGAAACATTAAAAAGCGACCTCGCTTCATCTTATTATAGGGAGAAGAAATGGGAGCGTGGCGGAAAGATTTACGAGCAGTTTGGCATCAATTTCTTCAGGAAGTTATTGGTTTGGGTAGGCTGGGAAAAGCTGCATAAAAAAAACAATCCGGTAGCAAAAGATATCCAAGCGTTAAAGCATTTACATCATCAAACTAAAAAATCGGAGTTGGGCCACATGATTATCCTGTTCATCGTATTTGGATTTAATATTTTCGTGGCCGTTAAATTCGGATTTCTCAAGTCACTATCGTTACTGACATTGAATGTATTATTTAACCTTTACCCAATCTTTCTTCAACGATATAACCGCCCCCGGATAGAAAGGGCTATCGCCCTGAGTAAAAACAGATGATACTTATTTGGAAGATTTGGTAAGCGAATGCGCCAATATTAATTGATGAATTATTTAACTTTGGATTGTGAAATCATTCTGCCTTATAATTTCCATGATTGTGCTGATAATGTCGGCAAAACCATGTTGTGCAGATCAGGGTTGTCAGGATACTATAAACGAAATAAAAGAGCAAGCCGCTAAGCAATCATCCCATGAAAAAGAGTGTATCGGTTGTTCACCCTTCTTTATGTGTTGTTCTTGTTTTGGTTTTGTTGTCACCAATCCTGTACTAACTTCTATTGAAGTTATTTTTGAAAGTCCTGAGCGTATATATGCTTCTTATACTCATCCTTATTTAAAAGAAGTGGCTTTGGCAATATGGCAGCCCCCTCAACTAAGTTAATCCCTTTTTATAGCCACCGTTGTGGCTTATTGTTATTGGAATTAACTTAATCATAAAAATTAATGAAACGAATATTTGTGCTCGTAGCAGCACTGCTATATACTACTTTAGCTCTTTCTCAAAATACATTTAAAGCCATTATTAAGGATGGTAAAACAAATACCCCCTTAATTGGCGCAACCGTACTATTACAAGGTGCAACCAAAGGTGCAACAGCCGATACAAGTGGGCTAATAACTTTAAGCGGGCTACCAGATGGGATGCAGATTTTGCAGTTTCGCTATGTAGGATACCAAACCAAACTGGATACGCTTACTTTTCCACTTCAGGTACCAGGGATGGTGGTGGTGCAGTTGATGCCATCAGGTAAAGGGGAGGGGGAGGAGCTCATTGAAGTTACCGTATCGTCTACACGCAGCAGCCGTACTATTGCCAATACACCTACCCGGGTAGAAGTTATTTCAGGTGAGGAACTGGAAGAAAAAGGCAATATGAAACCCGGAGATATCCGCATGATGCTCAATGAAAGTACGGGTATACAAACGCAGCAAACATCGGCAACCAGTGGTAACTCGGCCATCCGTATTCAAGGGTTAGATGGTAAGTACACGCAGATAATACGTGACGGCTTTCCTTTGTACTCCGGCTTCTCAGGTGGATTGGGTTTACTGCAAATAGCACCGCTGGATTTGAAACAGGTGGAGGTTATCAAAGGGGCATCGTCAACACTTTATGGTGGCGGCGCAATTGCCGGGTTGGTTAACCTGGTATCAAAAACACCTACAGATGAACGAAAGCTGGATTTTCTTTTAAACGGCACATCAGCAAAAGGGTTGGATGCAAGCGTGTTTTACGGCCAAAAGTTTGATAAAGCAGGTGCAACTATTTACGCAGCCTATAATCATGGTTCACCTTATGACCCTTCAACAATAGGTTTAACCGCTATACCCCGGTTTAACCGCTATACGTTAAATCCGAAATTATGGCTGTATTTAAATGATCGCACTACACTTAACATTGGTTTAAATACTACCATAGAAAACCGGATCGGTGGTGATCTTGATTACATCAATGGCCTGGGTAATGCGCAGCATTCTTACTTTGAGCAAAATAAGACAGGCAGATACAGCAGCCAATTACAACTTGACCACAAGCTGAATGATAATGAAAAACTGACATTTAAAAACAGTGTGAGTTATTTTTACCGCAATATAGCTTTGCCTGATTATCGTTTTTCGGGTGTGCAGGTATCTTCTTACAGTGAAGCTAATTATTCATTTACGGGCAAAAGGTCGGATTGGATAGCAGGGTTGAATTTATTGACTGATCGTTTTGAAGAAGAAAAACAGGGTGCTTTTGCGCTTCGCGATTACACCTATAACACCATTGGCGGTTTTGTTCAGAATACGTTTGATATAGATAATAATATTACACTGGAAACCGGAATCAGGGGTGATTATCACAACGATTATGGTTTATTCCTTTTACCGAGAGTATCTGCACTCTGGAAAATCAATGAGCATTTATCTACCCGTTTGGGTGGTGGCCTGGGTTATAAAGCACCAACGATATTTACAGAAGATGCAGAGCGGATACAGTTTCGGAATGTGTTGCCATTGGATGTTACGGAAACCAAAGCTGAGCAGTCATACGGGGCCAATTATGATATAAACTATCATGCAGCCTTATTTGATGACGCTGTAGCATTCAGCATTAATCAGTTGTTATTTTATACCAAAGTTAATAACCCCATGCTGTTGAAACAACTTATAAATGGCAACCTCCAATACCAGCAACCGGAAGGAAATTTGAATACTAAGGGTATGGAAACCAATATCAAACTTACATATGGTAATTTTAAGCTTTTTATAGGCTATACACTTGCTGATGTAAAGCAAACCAGTGAGAATGCCACTACTGATTATCCGCTGGTATCCCGTCACCGTTTAAATAATGTACTCATGTATGAGGTGGAAGATAGGTTAAAAATAGGTTTGGAAGCGTATTATTTTAGCCCTCAACAGTTAAACAACGGAAGCATAGGAAAAGGATATTGGATAACGGGGCTAATGGCGGAGAAGATATGGGAGCGGTTTTCACTGTTCATTAACTTTGAAAACCTGACAGATACAAGGCAAACCAAGTTTGATACAATATATACAGGGAGCATTACTAACCCGGTATTTCGGGATATTTATGCGCCATTAGATGGTTTTGTAATTAATGGAGGAGTTAAATTCAAGCTTTAGTAACAATTCTTAAAACAGTAAGCCTTACCTTATGGTGAGGCTTACTGTTTTTTTATCAGTTCACTTCCAGCAAATCCTTTTCCGGCAACTTCGGGAATTTGCCGTGCGGCTCGCGCTGATACCAGTAGGCTACCGTTATAATATCCGACTTTTGCGGCAGATAACGCCCGCCATCGCGCCAGCCTAAATCCTGTATGGTTACTTTTAAATCTTTATCAAACCTTACAGGGTCCATAATATGCCAGCGGTACATGCCAAAACGTTGCTGAGCTTTGTAAGTTCCGTCGGGGCGTATTACCTGGTGCAAACCGGCGTAGGGGGTGGTAAACTCGGTGTATTTGCCGCCGCGGTCAAAGTTGTACGATCCGCAAAAGTAGTCCTCCGTGCCAGTGCCTGCTATGGTTGGATATTCCTTATCGCCATCCATGAAAAATTTGATCTCGCCCTCGCCCCACCAGCCGTTATTGTTTACCCCAATGCCCATGTAAGTACCCACATACTGCCCTTTGCCCTTAACTCCATCCAGTATAGTATGCAGCGATGTGGTGTTGGGGTTTGAGCGGCGGTACTGTGCATGAAAATAGGCTTCATCATCGCCGATGGTAGTGAGCGTATAGTTGATCTGGTAATACAATCGCATTGGTTCGGCCTTATTGATGTTCTCCAACGTAACACGGCATTTTTTGCGGAAAGGCATCTTCCAGTAGCAATTAAAGGCACTACCCGGGTTTACTGTAACCGGCAAGGAGTTTAGCGGCGCATACTCATTACCCCAGCCCATTCCGAAGAACACGCCAACTGGCGACTCCACCGATGGTTCGGTTTCATCATCCCAATAAAAGCGGAGGATAGAGAACTGCCAGTTGCCGGTAGGCGTCATCCATATTTGTTGTATGGCGCCGGGGCCTTCCATTTCGGCAATGGTAATGGTTTCGCCGGGGTTTACAATGATGAAGGGGTTTACCTTCCAGCCTATACCCAGGTCGCGGGCTTCATTAGCGGCATTGGCCACATTGCGCTGGCCCTTGTTCTTCACCGGGTCGGCCATGGCTCCCTTGCCCTTAGAACCGGTAAAATTCTCCGGACTAATGGATCTCGTTTGCGCGTCGGACAGTCGGGAAAGATTGCCCAGGTTCATATCCAGCCCGTTAAATTTTTCGGGTTGCTGGGCTTTGGCAGTTATAAAGGCAGCGGTAACCCATAAAGCTAAGAGCAGTTTTTTCATAAGCGGTATTTGTTAGTTATAATTGGTAAGCCGATGTTTAGCACCGGCCTACCTCAAATTAACGGATATTGAAAAACTTTAGCAACCCTTAACGCCAATGTTACTTAAAGCTAATTTCGGTAGGGCCCGACACACGCTCCACATGGCAGGCGCATTTGCCGCCGGATATTTTTACGGTATCCTTACGGCTAACATTGGTGGCGCTATCAGTTGCGGTAAGTTCAATATCATCGCCGCCTTCTGTCAGTTTTTTGCGGTCACCATCATCAACAATGGTAAACATGTTGCCTGTGGTTTGATCCTGATGGGTTAGGTTTTGACCTGTGCGCAGGTTAACGGCCTTAAAATCCTTAACTGGTTTGTTATAGCTTACCGGCACGCTGGCAAACATCATAGTACAGGGCTTGTCGGGGCATTTTTCTTCGGCCTGGTTACAGGTATTTATAGCCAGTATGGCTAAAAGCATTACGGGTAATTTGGTCATGGGTAAATTAGAAATTAAAAAAAATGGCCCGACTTATTAAGGCCGGGCCTCACAACAATTAAACACTATTTATATATAATAGTTCTTCAGCTAAAACCGGCGCTTTCACGTTGCAGGTTTTATTTCATAGGATGTAGGGTAAGTATTTAGTCAAATTGTATCGTGTCCGGACCGGAGAGTTTTTTGATGTGGCAGGCACATGCGCCGCCTGATATAACAAGTGATGCGTTTTTTACCTTTTTAGTAACGCTATCAACGGCCTTAATGTTAATGATGTCTCCTTCTGAAGAAAGTTTGTCGAGGTCGCCGTCATCAGCCACAGGATAAACGTTTTCAGGGTAAAGGTCGTATTGTTTTTGATGGCCCAGCGTGTCGCCGGTTCGTTTATTCACGGCACTGAAACTGCTCAAGGTGGCGGGTTTGCCATCTTTATCAATAAAACTGACGGTGATGGTAGCGAACTCCTCGGTACAAACCTTATCCGGGCAGGTAGATATATCCTTTTTTCCGCACGATGTAATTACCAAGGCTGCAGCGATGAATAAAAACGTTCTTTTAAGCATAAAGCAGGTTTTATTATCCTTACGCAACGGTAACAGCTAACGCTACAGCTTTATACGAATTTTATTGGTTGGATGAGACCACTTCAACCTCGGCTACCGGGCTGAACAGGTAGATGCGCCGTGTGGCGACTTCAACACATTTATAACGCTTGCGCAGCTTTTCCCCTTTTTGAAATACACGGCCATCCTTTAGTTTGAATAGGGTGTTGACAGCTATCTTTTCAACCGTGTGTATCGATTCCTTCGGATTATCGTATAAGCGCAGCGAACGGTACAGGTTAAGATCTGAGCAGCTTGAAGCGGCGGGATTATTCAAGTAACGCACAATGGCATGCTTTACATCTGCCGGAAAAACATCCTTCTCAAAAAAAGGCTGCATCATCTTCTTAAAATTGTTCTTCCACTCGGCGCCGTGGGGTTTGGCTTTGTGTTTATGCTCGTTCCAGGTGTGCAGGTGCGCGAACTCGTGCACGGTGGTCACCAAAAATGCGTAGGGGTTTAAATTGTAGTTAACTGAGATGCGGTGTCCCTTGCCATCAAACGGCGGACGGTAATCGCCAAACTTACTGCTACGGCCACGCGATATTTTAAATTCGCACTTAAAATAATCTATCCACCGGCCAATAAGCGGCGCGGCATCGGGTGGCATATAACGGGCAAGAATTTGTATTTTATCCAAAGGTAACCTCTGCGGACAAAGATACTAACCAACAGCCTATTTTAAAAGCTGATAGGTAATGAAGGCTACGCCATAGGCCAGCGCCGTCATGTAAGCGAATTGTATGGCGGGCCATTTCCAGCTCTTGGTTTCGCGGTATACTACGGCAACCGTACTGGCGCATTGCATGGCAAAGGCATAAAACATCATCAGTGAAAATGCCGTGGCCAGGGTAAATACCGGTAGCCCGGTTTCAGGGTTGCGGGCATTAGCCATTTTTTGCTGTACCGATTGTATGTCGTCCGTATCGCCCTCCACACTGTAAATGGTTGCCATGGTGCCCACAAAAACCTCGCGGGCGGCAAATGAGGTAATGATGGCGATACCGATCTTCCAATCGTAGCCCAACGGTTTGATGACCGGCTCAATGGCGTGGCCAAGCATGCCGGCGTATGAGTTCTCCAGTTTCTCGGACGCGATGATGCGGTTCAGTTCTTCGGGGCTGTTAGTCTTTATTCTTTCGGTAACGCGGTATTTCTGGTCAATGCGCTCAAACCGGTCGCCCGGCCCGTAGGAGGCAAGTACCCATAATACGATAGATACGGCGATGATGACTTTACCGGCCTGTATAACAAAGGCTTTGGAGCGGTCGTACATGGCGAACAGAACGTTCTTCCACCTCGGCATACGGTAAACAGGCAGCTCCATAATAAAGTAACCGCGCTCGCGTACCTTGAGGATAAACTTGAGCACGAAAGCCACAATAATGGCCGATACCAAACTGAAAACATAGATGGCCGTAAGTACCAAACCCTGCATGTTAAATATGCCCCACACCCGCTGGTCAGGCACTACCAGGGCGATAAGCAGGGTGTAAACCGGTAAACGTGCCGAGCAGGCTACCAGTGGGGTAACCATAATGGTGATCATCCTGTCTTTCCAGTTCTCAATGGTACGGGTGCCCATAATAGAAGGTACGGCACAGGCAAAACCGCCGATCAATGGTACTACCGATTTACCGCTCAGACCTACCTTGCGCATCAGTTTATCCATCATAAAAGTTACCCGCGACATGTAGCCCGTATCTTCCAGTATGGAAATGAAAGCGAAAAGGATAGCGATTTGAGGAATAAAAACCAGCACCCCGCTTAATCCCGCTAAAACGCCGTCAATAAGCAGGCTGGCCAGCGGCCCTTCGGGCAATACATTACGCAGTGCATCCTCAGCCCAAACAAAAGACGCCTCAATAAGGTCCATCGGGTAGGATGACCAGGCGAATATCGACTGAAAGATAAAAAGTAATATCCCCATAAAGATGACAAAGCCCCATACTTTATGCGTCAATATATGATCTATGCGGTTGCTGAAACTTTCGTGCTGCGCGGCTTCGGGTGTTTTTACGGCATCATAAAGTAGATCATTTATAAAGTTATAGCGGGCAACGGTTTCAGCTGCCTGCGCTTTTTGCGAATGGAACGCATGTTTCTGCTCCAGGCTTTCAATACGGTCGCTTTGCTCGCTGCTCAAAAAACGCAGGTGTTCATGCTGATGCGCTAATTGCAGCGCGAAGTAAGGGTTATCAACCTGTAGCTCTTCGCTGATCTGTCCGATCAGTTCGGGCGCAAGAACATTTACATCAATGGTATCAGGCTGCAGGGCCACTTTATTGGCATGGGCTATGGCCTGCTTAAGTTGGGTTACGCCTTCTCCTTTGCGTATGGCCATCGGTACCACAGGGACACCCAATTTTTTCGAGAACAGGTCGATATCAATTTTTATGGCTGATGAACGCGCGAGGTCCATCATATTTAACGCCACAATAACCGGTATCTTTAAATCGGCTATCTGGGTATAAAGTAACAGGTTTCGTTTAAGGTTGGTAGCATCCAGCACAACAACCACCAGGTCAGGGCGGGCGGTGTCCGCTTTATCGGCCAGTACAGAAAATACGATAGATTCGTCTTTACTTTTGGGGTAAAGGCTGTAAGTGCCGGGCAAATCCACCACTTCGGCGTGGCGGCCATCGGGCAGTTGCATGTAACCGGTCTTTTTATCAACTGTAACACCCGGAAAGTTGCCTATTTTTTGGTTTAAGCCGGTAAGTACGTTAAAAAGGCTTGATTTGCCTGTATTAGGGTTTCCGGCTAATGCTACGCGTATATCGGCTTTCAAATCAAAACTTATTGTAAAATGATGGTTGAGGCCTCGAATTTACGAAGGCTGAGCTGGTAGCCTGAAACGCTGATCGCTATAGGATCGCCAAGCGGGGCAACACGGGTAACCTTTACGGTTTCGCCCGGCAGGCAGCCCATCTCCATCAATTTCACCGACATTTCCAGATCGGTAAACTCCTTTACAACGCCGGTTTGGCCTACTTCAAGCTGCGATAGATCCATCATCAGTTATAAATTAACCCTGCAAATATAGGCTTATTTATACCCAATCCAAATAAGCCGGAGCTTAACGGCATTATTATTTATATAATGATTTATGAATGACGCTCAGTTTTGTGCTGCACATAGCCAAAATGCGGACAATTACAATCCTTTTTAAATATGCCGCATGATGCCAGCAGGAGCATACCACAGGCCAAGGCTACGATATATAATTTATTTATTTGCATATTTTACTGCGTTGCTGGTAACTAATATGCTGAACATGCCCATACAAATACCAACGGCGTCGGCAAATAAATCATTCCAATCGGCGCCGCGCCAGGTGAAAAAGTATTTTTGCAGCAACTCAACGGCACCGCCAAAGGCAACCATGAACAAGATGATCAGCACTGTAGTTAATACGGATAAGCCGCGCTTTTTGTTGTGCCTTAAGTAACCGGCGCTGTACAAAACCGTCATGGTAAAAAACAGGCCGCAGTGCACCAGCTTATCAAACCCCTCAAAAAACGCGGGCGAGTGGCTTACCCCGCCCATCTTAATATTGCAGATAACTAAAATAAAAAAGGCCCACAAAATAGCGGGCCAGTAACTTTTAAGTACAGCGTTCATTAAGCGCCTACTAAGCTTTTATATTCATCGGCTGATAAAAGCCCGTCAACATCAGCAAGGTCGGCCGGCGTAATCTTAACGATCCAGCCTTCTCCATACGGATCAGAGTTAACCAGTTCAGGCTGGCTATCCAGCGCAGCGTTAACCTCATTAACCGTACCCGTAACCGGGATAAACAAGTCTGAAACAGTTTTAACCGCCTCAATAGTGCCAAAAACTTCTTCTTTTGCTACTTCCTGGCCAACGGTGTTAATGTCAACATAAACAATGTCGCCCAGTTCGCCCTGTGCAAATTCGGTGATGCCGATAATAGCCTGGTCACCTTCAATTTTGATCCACTCGTGGTCCTTAGTGTATTTTAATTCGGCCGGAAATTCCATTTCAGTCAATATTTTAATATGTGCTCAAAAATAAAAAAACTTTGGCTTTAACAAACATAAAAAGGGGTTATAATGAAATATGCCCTTAATTAAAACGCAATGGTACAAACTTTGTTAACTCATACAAAATAACATATACTACCATGAAAAAACTAAGTTTAGTAATGATGATGGCGCTTGGCGCTTTCACTTTCCAGGCCTGTCAAAATTCGGGCAGCAAAGATGCAGTTGAAACAGCCGACAGTCTGAACACCAATACCGACACCAGCACAAGTGCAGCAGCTACAGATAGCGGTACTATTGCGGATGAAGATTCAAAATTCTCAACCGAAGCGGCTAACGCAGGTATGGCTGAAGTAGCCCTGTCAGAACTGGCATTAAAAAAATCAACCAATGCTGATGTTAAAGCGTTTGCACAATCAATGATCAAAGATCATAGTGCGGCTAATGAAAAACTGAAAGCCCTGGCCACAACCAAAAACATTACATTGCCTGCCGTAGTAGGTGAAGAGGAGCAAAAAGTTGCTGCCGACCTATCAACCAAAGCAGGTGCTGAGTTTGATAAAGCTTATGTAGATCAAATGGTGAAAGACCACGACAAAGCGGTATCATTATTTGAGGATGGTTCAAAGAATGTTAAAGATGCCGATTTGAAAGCTTTTGCTACCGAAACTTTGCCAAAATTGAAAGCTCACAAGGAGCACATCAAAACCATTAAAGATAAAATGAAATAAGCCACCGCAGTATTTTCTGCAAGGTGAAAAGGCGGCAAGCGTAAAGTTTGCCGCTTTTTTGCTTTTACACACCTAACAGCAGCGCTAAAATTGTAATATTGCATTATGTCATCACCTATAGTAGCCGGTTTAATGGCTTTCGGCATGTCGGGCAGGGTATTCCACGCGCCGTTTTTAAATACAAGCGAAAACTTCAGGTTGAAAGCCGTAGTTGAGCGTAATCAGAAAAAGGCTCATGAATATTACCCGGATATCATCAGCTACAATGCTATTGACGAGCTGCTTAACGACGACGAAATAGAACTCATTGTAATCAATACACCCAACTATACCCATTACGACTTAGCTAAACAGGCGCTCAATGCAGGCAAACATGTATTGCTCGAGAAACCCGCCGCCGCCACTACGGCCGAGGTTAAGGAGTTGTTTGATTTGGCCCGATCGGTAAATAAGCACTTGTTGGTTTACCAAAACCGCCGCTGGGATAGCGGGTTCCTTTCTGTTAAAGAGGTGATAGAAAGCGGCCGCCTCGGTAATATTGTAGAGGTTCATTTGCGGTTTGACAGGTACCGCCCCGCCATAGGTCCCAAAATTTTCAAAGAAAGTAAGGATATGGCTGCCAATGGAATATCGTATGATCTTGGTCCGCACCTGTTGGATAACGCCATCGCGCTTTTTGGCAGGCCGATAAGCTGGCATAAAACTTTAGGAAGTTACCGCGAAGGTTCGCAGGTGGATGATTATATTAACCTGCATCTCATCTATCCAAACCAGGTAAATGTATACCTAACCGCCGGCTTATTAATAGCCGAGCACTTGCCTGCATTTGTGGTACACGGTACGTTGGGTAGCTTTGTAAAACCGCGCACCGATGTGCAGGAAGATCAGCTGAATGCCGGTATGATGCCAACCGATGGAGCTTATGGCATTGAGCCGGAAGGCAGCGAAGGTAAACTGGTTACGTTTGATGAGGTAGGGGAGAAAGTAACAGAGATGGTGCCATCAAAAAAAGGCGACTATAAAAATTTATTTAAGGCGGTGTATCATACCATACGCGAAGGCGCGTTATTCCCGGTAACAGAGGAGCATATTGCCTGGCAGATTGAGATACTGGAAGCTTAAATTATAAAGTGGTTATGAAAAAACTGATATACGCCGCATTGATACTGGTTACTGCTATCGGATGCATCCAGGCGAAGAATGATAAAAACGATAACGGCACTGAAAGTTCTAACACTGCGCAGGCGCCCATCCGCAATACAGAAAAGCTTGCACCTTTTAAGATACTTACTACCGATAGTACCTATTTCAGTTATAAAGATTTGAAACCCGGTAAGCCGGTTATGCTGATATACTTCGCGCCGGATTGCGGCCACTGCCACGATTTGATGAAGGAGCTTAAGCCCCAGTTTAAACAACTTGCCAAAGTGCAGGTGGTATTAGTTACCTGGACTAAATATGAATCGTTAAAGCCTTTTTACAAAGAGTTTGAACTGGCCAAACAACCTAACTTTAAAGTAGGTACTGAGGGTTACGACATGCCGGTGCAAAAGTATTATCAAATTGCCCAAACGCCTTTTACTATTTTGTATGACAAGAATGGCAAACTGGTTAAAGCCTTCCCTAAAGCGCCAAAGGCGGATGAGCTTTTAGCAGAGGTAAAAAAGGTTTAACGCTTATTGCTGTAACTGTTTTTCCTGCTGTTGTTGCTGCTGTTGTTGTTGCATTTGTATCATTTCCATGTAGCGTTGGTAACTGTTTTTGCTGAATTCGGTCACCTGGTCGGCAATAGGGACTTCAATCACCTGGTGCTGGTTATCCGGCAAAGCTTCCTGGTCTACCGATACGGTAACAACCAGTTTATGGTTTGATGAGCCTTTATATATACCCTTAACCGGTGAACAGTCCGAAAAGTTACGGCCAACCGCTAAGCGTACATGGGTATCATTGGCTATACAGTTGTTTGTAGGGTCGATGCCCAACCAGCCATAATCAGGTATAAAAGCCTCAACCCAGGCGTGGGTTGCGCCCTCGCCGCGCATGCCGTTGCTGTTGGTGCATATGTAGCCGCTTACATAGCGCGCAGGTATTTGTAATATGCGCAGCATCTCTATCAGTATATGGGCAAAATCCTGGCAAACGCCCTGCTTCATTTTCCAGATCTGATCCAGCTTGGTATCAACGGTAGTTACACCTTTGATGTACTCAAAATTATCAAATACGTACTGGCAAAAGCGCAGTACAATCTGGTACGGGGTGTCATCATCCTTGCGCTCCTTATGTACAATTTCCTGTAGTTCGCCAAGGCCATCAAAGTATTCCTGCTTTAAAAAATCAATGTAGGGTACTACGGTTTGCAGCCGCTTAAGGTCTTCCCACTGGTGCGAAGGGAATATATCGTTAACCGGAAGCGTGCGGTGTTTGGTGGCCACCAATACGCGCGAGTTGATCACCATAACGTTATGCCGCTCGGTATAAGTAAAGCTACCTATGCGGTTGCCAAAATAGTCGGTATGCACATCAACATTTGGGTTTCCGGTTATGGTGACTTCCTGGCGAATTACTTCCTGGTAATCATCAACAATGGGGTAGAGGATTATCTGGTTCGCGCTGTCGCGAACTGTTCCTTCGTAAATGTATTTGGTGGTATGTTGTATCTCAAATTCGGGCATGGCGTAGGGTTGTTAAGCGTTGGCAAAGTAATACTCGTTCATGGCGTTGCCGATGCCATAGAGCTCGCCGCGTATCTGGCTTAAAAAGGAGTGCAGCCCTTCCTGCCGGATGCTGCGTACCGAATTGTATTTAATGCGGCTCTGCAAGCGGCCGATCTGGAAAGACATCTCACGAAAATTTTCGAGATTGTTGTCATTCTTCAACCGGTCAAAATAACGTTGTATGTTATTAACTGAATAAATAACCGAGCGCGGGAAGTCATTATTCAGTACTACTTGCTCCAGCACATTTTCAGCCTCGAAGCCCTCGCGATAGGTCTTCAGGTAAAGTTCGTACCCGCCTAACGAAAGCAAAAGGTGTTTCCAATAGCTGGTATCGGTTAACAGGTCGGGATTGTCATTGATTGAAACGAATTTCATATCCAGTATATCTACCGATTGTATGGCACGCTCCAGGTATTTGCCTATGTTCATAAAGCTGCGGCCCTCGCCGCGTTCCATCGTGATCTCTACGGTGCCGTAGTAAAGCATAATCTGCTTGATCAGCACATCAAGTACGCCTATAGGGTCCTCGCGTTGCAAAGCCCTTTCCAGCCGGCTATCCTTAACGGCATGGTAATACTCGTTCAGGCATTGCCATAAATCCTTGGTAATGTGCTCCTGCACACTGCGGGCGTTCTCACGGGCATGCGTAATAATGTTGAGGATGCTGTTCGGGTTGGTTTTGCCCGTAACCATATATTTTAATACGGCTCGGGTGTCATTTTCCAGTTTCTGCGCTTCCTCGTCATCCAGGCCGGCAAAAATGCGTACCACCGGCTCCCAGGTAAATTCCTGAATGGCATCCTGCGATGAAGCGTAATTAATTTTGAGCATACGTAAAATACCATCGCTACGCTCAATATACCTGCTTAACCAATAAAAACTTGCTGCTACTCTGCTTAACATTTTTTGCTCCCAGGCCCCCTAAAGGGAGATGTATTTTTAATTTCTGTTATACTTAAATCTTTATTTGTCAACTCCCCCTTTAGGGGGTTGGGGGGCTCAGCTTAACACCCATGTATCCTTACTGCCGCCGCCCTGCGAGCTGTTTACTACCAATGAGCCTTCTTTCAAGGCTACCCGTGTTAAACCGCCGGGCACTATCTCAATTCCATCCGGGCCATATAATGCATAAGGCCTCAGATCAATGCGCCGTGGCGTTAGTTCGCCCTGCATGTAACATGGCGCTGCCGACAGGTTGATAGTAGGCTGGGCAATAAAGTCGCGTGGATTCTTGATGATCTCCTGTTTGTACTCGTCAATTTCCTGCTCGGTTGAGGCATGGCCCA